>PLAH01000166.1 GCA_003134045.1 Gammaproteobacteria bacterium | reverse complement strand
CCGAAGTCGCCGATGCGATTGACGATGAACGCCTTGAAATTGGCGAACACCGCCGTCGGCCGCGTGTACCAGAATCCGATCAGCAGGTAGGAGACCAGTCCGACGGCCTCCCAGCCGAAGAACAGCTGCATAAAGTTGTTCGACATCACCAGCATCAGCATGGCGAAGGTGAACAGCGAGATGTAGCTGAAGAAGCGCTGATAGCCCGGATCGTCGTGCATGTAGCCGATGGTATAGACGTGCACCATCAGCGACACGAAGGTCACCACCACCATCATCATCGCCGTCAGGTGATCGACCAGAAAGCCGACCTGCATGGACAGGCCGTCGGACAAGAGCCAGGTATAGACCGTGCCGTTGAACGGCGCCATGCCCTCGTACAGGAACTTGTACAACACGTACATCGATAGACCGCAGGACAGGCCCACGCCCGCGATGGTGATGCTGTGCGCGCCGGTCCGTCCGATCGATCGGCCGAAAAGACCCGCGACTATCGCTGCGACCAGGGGCGCCAGCGCAATCGTAAGATATGTCGACTGCATTTTTTCTGCTTACCCTTTATCCCTGCAGTGTGTCGAGATCTTCGACATCGATGGTGCTGCGTTCCCGGAACAGGACGACCAGAATGGCGAGCCCGATCGCCGCCTCCGCCGCCGCCACGGTCAAGATGAAGAACACGAAGACCTGGCCGCTGATGTCGCCCAAGAATCTCGAGAACGCCACGAAATTGAAATTGACCGCGAGCAGCATGAGTTCGATGCACATCAAGAGCACGATGATGTTCCTGCGGTTCAGGAACACGCCGGCCACCGCGATGGAGAACAGAATGCCCGACAGCACCAGCACGTGGGTCAACGTGATCATGAGCGTTTCTCCGAAGCCATCTTGACGATGCGGACCCGGTCCTTGGCCCGCACCGCCACCTGCTTGGCGATGTCCTGCGGCTTGCCGCCGCTGCGGCGGCGCAGGGTCAGCACGATGGCCGCGACGCTCGCCACCAGCAAGATGCACGCGGCCAGCTGGGCCGGATAGGCATAGCGGGTGAACAGCGCGGTTCCCAGCACGCGGGTGTTGGAATAATTCTCAGGGAGTACCGGCGCGGTCTTGTAGCTGACGCCGCCCAGATGCTTCACCACGACCACGTTGACGATGGCGAACACCATGAAACCCGCCACGGCCACCGCCAACGGCCAGTAGCCCGCCAAGCTCTTGCGGAACTCCTCGATGTTGATGTCGAGCATCATCACCACGAACAGGAACAGCACCATCACCGCGCCCACGTACACCAGCACCAGCACGATCCCCAAAAACTCCGCATCGAGCAGCAGCCAGATGACCGCGCTGTTGAAGAAGCACAGCACCAGCAGCAGCGCGGAGTGCACGGGATTGCGCGCGAGGATGACGCCGAGCGCGGCGCACACCAGCACGGCCGCGAAGATGAAAAACAGCAGCGTCGGGAACATCAGCGATACCGCGCGTCGGCAGCACGATCGGCGGCGATCATGGCCTCGTAACGTTCACCGATGCCGAGCAGCTTGTCCTTGCTCATGATGTTCTCGCCGCGGTTTTCCATGTGATATTCGTGAATGCGCGTCTCGACGATGGCGTCCACCGGGCACGCCTCCTCGCAAAAGCCGCAGAATATGCACTTGAACAAGTCGATGTCGTAGCGCGTGGTGCGGCGNNGCCTCGCACAGCTTGCAGGCGATGCAGCGTTCCTCGCCGTTCGGATAGCGCCGCAGCGCATGCAGACCGCGAAACCGCGTGCTCTGCGGCGTCTTCTCTTCCGGGTAGTTGACCGTGATCTTGCGTTTGAACATTTCCTTCCAGGTGACCCACAGCCCCTGCAGCAGCTCCCCCAAGAGGAATGTCTTCAAGAAATTGCGCATGCCCTGCATTACGGATGCCCCTTCCACGGGCCCACATGGAAATACACCATGAAGCCTTCGACCAACAGCCAGACCAGCGTCACCGGAATCAAGGCCTTCCAGCCGAGGCGCATGATCTGGTCATACCGGTAGCGCGGAAACGTCGCGCGCAACCAGAGGAAACCGAACATGGGAATCAACGTCTTCAGGCCCAGCCAGAAGAAGCCGGGTGCGGCGAGCCACGAATCTTCCGGCAAATAGCCGTCGAGCGGCGACAGCCAGCCGCCGAAGAAGAAGATCACGGTCAGCACCGAGATCAGGATCATGTTGACGTATTCGGCGATGAAGAACAGCGCGAACGCCATGCCGGAATAATCGACGTGGAAACCGGCCACGATTTCCGATTCGCCTTCGGCCACGTCGAACGGCGCACGGTTGGTCTCGGCCACGCCCGCAATGAAATACACCACCAGCAACGGAAACAGCCAGAACCAGTTCCAGCTCAAGGCGCCGCCGTGCTGCGCCTGAATGATGTCGCCCATGTTGAGGCTGCCCGCGGCCATCAACACGCCCACCATGGCGAAGCCCATGGCGATTTCGTAGGCCACGATCTGCGCCGCCGAGCGCATGGCGCCCAGGAACGCATATTTCGAGTTCGCGGCCCAGCCGGCGAGGATGATGCCGTACACCCCCATGGAGGTGAGGGCGAGAATGTACAACAGCCCCGCGTCGATGTTGGCGAAGGCATGCTGCGGCCGCAGCGGAATGACCGCCCAGATCGCGAGCGAGGGAACCAAGGCGAGAAACGGCGCCAGCCGGAACAGGAATTTGTTGGCGTCCGCGGGAATGATGATTTCCTTGAACATCAACTTGACCACGTCGGCGAAGGGCTGCGCCAGCCCCGGAATCAGCAGCCCGCCGATTCGGTTGGGTCCCTTGCGCGCCTGAATCCAACCGATCACCTTGCGCTCGGCCAGCGTGTAGAACGCCATCGTGAGAATGATGCACACGGTCACGATCAACGCCTGCACCGCCGTCAGCAACGGGAACGTCCAATACGGCGTGATCTCGTCCGACAGCCAATCGCGAATCGGGGTCCAATCCCACATGGCTAGATCACGTTGCGGGTCACGTGCCCGTCCTTGGTTTTGCCCAACGCCTCGGAGCCGCGCACCAGCACGTCGCCCTGGTACGGCGGTATATCCACCCAAGGACCCGTCGCCGCCGGCCCGTCGAGCACGACCGCACGACTGCTGCCATTGATACTGCCGCTACTCGCGCCGCCCGACTCCGGTCCGGCCGCCGCGACGCCGGCCGCCGCATCGCCACCGGCAAGCGCCGGCGCATACACGCCGCTCGCCGCGGCCAACGCCGTCACCGACTCACCATACAAATTCTTGACCGCATCCCGCACTTCGTCGGAGCTGGTGTAGTCGACGCCGTGGATGCCCAGGAGGTTCGCCAGTACCCGCAGTACCTTCCACCCCGGCCGACTCTCCCCCACCAACTTGGCGGCTCCCGCCCAGCTCTGCCAGCGCCCTTCCACGTTGACGAAGGTCCCCGAACTTTCGGCGAACGTGCCGATGGGCAGCACCACGTGCGCCACCGCCTTGAGGCTCGGCGTCAAGTGCGTGGCCGCGGCAACCACCAGCTCCGCGCCGCCGAGCGCATCCGCGCCCCCTGCGAAGTCATTCGCGGGATCGATGCCGCCGAATAACAGATAGGATTTCAGCGGCGCTGCCAGCATCGCGCGCGCCGACAAACCGTGGGATTCGGCCCCGCCCGCCTTGCGATGCGGTACGGCACCGGCGAGATACGCGCCCGCCGCATTCGCGCCTTCGGTGATGAACCCGACGCTCGCGCCGCTCGAGGCCGCGACGATGCCCGCCAGCGCCTTCAGTTCCGCGTAGGCCGGGTGCCGTTGCGCCAGCGTGCCCAAAATGACCGCGCGCCGAGAGCCGTTCATGAGTGCGGCAGCCACCGCCCGATGGCCATCGTTGATGGTGGCAGCTGCCACACCCGCCGGCACCGGCTGGTTTGCCGCGGCCGCAACGGCGTGGACCACCGCCGTGAATTCGCCCACCAGGTTGCTCGGCGCCAGCACATAGGCGGCGACCGGGAACATATATTCGAATACGCGCGGATTGAGGAACGCCACCTTGGCAGCGCTCTTCACCGCGGCCTTGCGGATGCGATGCGCCAGCAGCGGCATTTCATGCCGCAGATCCGCGCCCACGAACAGCGCGCCCTCGAGCCTCTCCACATCGGCGATCTTCAAGCCCAGGTTGGGATACGCAGCCTCATCGCCCTGGCCGCGAAAATCCAGCTGACGCAGACGATGATCGATGTTGCCCGTACCCACGCCGCGCGCGATCTGCGCCAGCAGGTACATCTCCTCCAGCGTCGCCATCGGCGATACCAGGTACCCCGACGAATCGGCGCCATGCGCCGCAATGCTCTTCTGCAGGCCCTCGGCCGCCGCGTTCAGCGCCACTTCCCACTCTGCCGGTTCGAGGACGCCGTTGACGCGCAGCAGCGGCTGAGTGACGCGTTCCGCCGAATACATGCCTTCGAAGCCGAAACGGTCGCGGTCGGCGATCCAGGTCTCGTTGATCTCTTCGTTCTCGCGCGGCACGATGCGCATCACTTTGCCGCGCAGCACGTGCGCATGGATATTGGTGCCGAACGCATCGTGCGGCGAGACCAGCGCCTGCTGCGTCATCTCCCAGGAGCGCGCGTGATAGCGGAACGGCTTGTTGTTGAGGGCGCCCACCGGACACAGATCGATGATGTTCGCGGACAGCTCGTGATCGACGCTGTGCTCGATGTACGTGCCGATCTCCATGTGCTCGCCGCGTCCCGTGGCACCCATTTGCGGATAGCCCTGGATCTCCTGCCCGAAGCGCACGCAGCGCGTGCAATGAATGCAGCGCGTCATGTCGGTGGACACCAGCGGACCTAAGTTCTTGTCCTTGACCACGCGCTTGCGTTCGGCGAAGCGCGAAATGTCGCGGCCATAGCCCAGGGCCAAATCCTGCAGCTCGCACTCGCCGCCCTGATCGCAGATCGGGCAGTCGAGCGGATGATTGATGAGCAGGAATTCCATGGTGGCGCGCTGTGCGCCCACCGCCTTGGGCGAGCGCGTGAACACCTTCATGCCTTCGGCCACCGGCGTCGCGCAGGCGGGCAGCGGCTTCGGCGCCTTTTCCACTTCGACCAGGCACATGCGGCAATTCGCGGCGATGGTCAGCTTGTCGTGATAGCAGAATCGCGGAATGTAGATGTCCGCCGGATCCGTCACCTGCATGATCATCTGACCCTTGCGGGCCTTCAGCGGCACACCGTTGACTTCGATATTGACCAGATCGTCGCTCATCGTTCGTCCTATGCCGCCACGGCCGCGGTTGCCGCATCGGCGCCCGCAGCGGCACCCGCGTGCCCGACGATCGAGCGGCCTTTGTGCTCGACCATGTACTGAAACTCGTGCCGGTAATGCTTGATGAAACTCTGCACCGGCCACGCCGCAGCGTCGCCCAGTGCGCAGATGGTATGGCCCTCGATGCGGTTGGCCACATCCACCAGCAGCGTGATGTCCTCGCTCCGTCCCTGGCCCGCCAATATGCGTTTCAGCATGCGGTTGAGCCAGCCGGTACCCTCGCGGCACGGCGTGCACTGGCCGCAGGATTCCGACATATAGAAGCGCGAGATGCGCTCCAGCGTGCTCACCATGCAGGTGGTCTCGTCCATGACGATGAGCGACCCCGTGCCGAGCGAGGAGCCGGCCTTCTTGACCGAGTCATAGTCCATGGTGGCCGCCATCATGGCCTCCGCCGGCACCACCGGCACCGACACGCCGCCGGGAATCACCGCCTTCAACTTGCGGCCCTTCCACACGCCGCCGCACAGCTCCAGCAGATCCTTGAACGGAATCCCCAGCGCCAATTCCAAGTTCCCCGGCTTGGCCACGTGCCCGGATACCGAAAAAATCATGGTGCCGCCGGAATTCGGGGGGCCTAGGCCCGCAAACCACGCCGCGCCCTTGCGCAGGATGGTGGGCACCGACGCGTAGCTCTGCGTGTTGTTGATGGTGGTGGGCTTGCCGTACAGGCCGAAGTTCGCCGGGAACGGCGGCTTGAAGCGCGGCTTGCCCGGCTTGCCCTCGAGCGACTCGAGCAACGCCGTCTCCTCGCCGCAAATGTAGGCGCCCGCGCCCACGAACATGTGCAGGTCGAAGTCGACGCCGGACCCCAGGATATTCTTGCCGAGCAGGCCCGCCGCATAGGCTTCCGCCAGCGCCGCCTCGAAGCGCGGAATGGGTTCGCCCAAAAATTCGCCGCGGATGTAGTTGTAGCCGACGGTGGCCGTCATCGAATAGCCGCCGATGGCCATGCCCTCGATCACCGAATGCGGGTTGTAGCGCAAGATGTCGCGGTCGTGGCAGGTGCCCGGCTCCGATTCGTCCGAATTGCACACGGCGTATTTTTGCACGGGCGAGCTGCGCGGCATGAAGCTCCACTTCACCCCGGTCGGAAACGCCGCGCCGCCGCGGCCGCGCAAGCCCGATGCCTTGACCTCGTCGATGATCTTCTCGCGCGGCGTCCGCTCGCGCAGGATCCGCTCCCACGCCTGATAACCGCCGAACTGCCGATAGCCCTCCAGCGTCCACGGCTTGTCGTACTTCAGCGCCTCGAACAACAGCAGGTTCTGCTCATACGCCATCAATGTCCTCCAACGCTGCCCTGCGGGCTCATGTGGATCGGGCTCATGCCGGTCATGCTCGCGATCACGGTCACGTCGGCCAAGCTCACGTCGATCGGGCTCACATCGATCCGGCTCATGTCAGCTCGTCCAAAATCTTGTCCACCATCTCGGGCGTCAGATTCTCGTAAAACACGTGATCCACCATCATCATGGGCGCACCCGTGCAGGCGGCGAGGCACTCCTCTTCGCGCTTCAAGTAGATGCGGCCGTCCGGCGTGCTCTCGCCCGTCTTGATGCCGAGCTTGCTCTCCACCTGGTCGACCACCGCCTGCGAGCCGCGCAGCATGCACGAAATGTTGGTGCACACCGACACGTGATGCCGCCCCACAGGCTTGGTCTCGAACATCGAATAGAAGCTCGCCACTTCGTAGACCTGAATGTCCGGCAGCCCGAGATATGCCGCGACGGCATCCATCAGTGCCGGCGTCAAAAATCCCTGGTTCTCGTGCTGGACCGCGTGCAATGCGGAGATCACCGCGGAGCGCTTGCGATCCGGCGGAAACTTCGCCACCCAATGATCGATCTCGGCGCGGACGTGATCCGATAATTGCACAGTCATTTCGCTACCACCGTCATCACTCCGTAGTCATCGGTCGATCTCGCCGAACACGATATCCTGGGTACCGATCACGGCGACCACGTCCGCCAGCATGTGACCCTGCACCATCTCGTTCAACGACGCGAGGTGCGCAAATCCCGGTGCACGAACTTTCAGCCGATACGGTTTGTTGGCGCCGTCCGACACCAGGTACACGCCGAGTTCGCCCTTCGGCGCCTCGACCGCGGCATACACTTCGCCCTGTGGCACGCAATAGCCCTCGGTCATGAGTTTGAAATGGTGAATCAACGACTCCATGTCGCCCTTCATCTCCTCGCGGCGCGGCGGCCGCACCTTGCGGTCGTCGATCATCACCGGCCCCGGATTGGCTTTCAACCACTCGACGCATTGCGCGACGATGCGCGTCGATTGACGCAGTTCCTCGATGCGCACCAGGTAGCGGTCGTAGCAATCGCCGTTGACGCCCACGGGGATGTCGAAGTCCATGCGGTCGTACACATCGTAGGGCTGCTTCTTGCGCAGATCCCATTCGATGCCGGAACCGCGCAGCATGGGCCCCGAAAAGCCCAGCTGCATGGCACGCTCCGGCGTGACCACGCCGATGTTGACCGTGCGCTGCTTCCAGATGCGATTGTCCGTCAGCAGCGTCTCGTACTCGTCGATACAAGCCGGAAAACGCCCGGCGAAGTCCGCGATGAAATCCACCAGACCGCCCGCGCGGCGCTCGTTGAGGCGGTCGGCGCTCTTCTTGCTGCGCCACTGCGACTGCTGATACTTCGGCATCACCTCCGGCAGGTCGCGGTACACGCCGCCCGGCCGGTAGTAGGTCGCATGCATGCGCGTGCCGGACACCGCTTCGTAGCAGTCCATCAAATCCTCGCGCTCGCGAAACGCATACAGGAATACCGTCATGGCGCCGATGTCGAGCGCGTGCGCCCCCAGCCACATCAAGTGATTCAATATGCGGGTGATCTCATCGAACATGACCCGGATGTACTGCGCACGGAGAGGCGGCTCGATACCCAGCAGCTTCTCGATGGCCATGACGTAGGCGTGCTCGTTGCACATCATCGACACGTAATCCAGCCGGTCCATGTAGCCGATCGATTGATTGAACGGTTTGCTCTCGGCCAGCTTCTCCGTGCCCCGATGCAGCAGGCCCACGTGCGGATCGGCCTTTTGAATGACCTCGCCGTCCATTTCCAGCACCAGACGCAACACGCCGTGCGCGGCGGGATGCTGCGGCCCGAAGTTCATGGTGTAATTTCGAATCTCAGCCATTGGACGTTCCGGATTTGGCAGGCGCCGCCGCAACAGGCGCGTTGGTGAGGGCCGGGTCATAGCGGTTGTCGTGACGAATGACTTTCGGCACCAGCACTCGCGGATCGATGGTCACGGGCTGATACACCACCCGCCCCTTCTCCGGGTCGTAGCGCACCTCGACGTTGCCCGACAGCGGAAAGTCTTTGCGGAACGGGTGGCCGATGAAGCCGTAGTCGGTCAGCAGCCGGCGCAGATCCGGATGTCCCTTGAACATGATCCCGAACAGATCGAAGGCCTCGCGCTCGAACCAATCCGCCGCGGCCCAGATACCCATCACCGAATCCACCATGGGCTGCGTCTCGTCCGCGCAGAACACGCGCAGCCGCACGCGATGATTGAGCGCGATCGACAATAGATGGTAGACCACGGCGAATCGGGGATGAGCGGCTGCGGCGTCCACCACGAGCGGCGAGCGCCCCCTGCCGCGGGCGACGCCGCGGCTGAAGCCCGACGCCGTCGCGCTTTCCGTCTTCCACTCATCGCGGCCATGATCCAGATAGTCGACGCCGCACACGTCCATGCACATCTCGAATTTGAGCTCCGAACCGTCGCGCAACGCCGTCGCGACTTCCAAGAGGCGCTCGGCGGGCACGTCGTAGGTCAGCTCACCGGTGTGGTTCGCCACCAGCCCCAAGCCGGGAACGACGCGCGCGATGGCCTCTTTCAAGATCTCGACACGGGTCGGCGTGGCCGCCACCGCGGGGGAGCCGGCGACATCGCTCATCGGACGATAGCCTTGTTGCGCTTGATCTTGTTCTGCAGCTGAATGATGCCGTACAGCAGCGCCTCGGCGGTGGGTGGACAGCCGGGCACGTACACATCGACGGGCACGATGCGGTCGCAGCCGCGCACCACGGCATAGGAATAATGATAGTAGCCGCCGCCGTTCGCGCAGGAACCCATGGAGATGACCCAGCGCGGCTCGGCCATCTGGTCGTACACCTTGCGCAGGGCCGGCGCCATTTTATTCACCAAGGTGCCGGCGACGATCATCACGTCCGATTGCCGCGGGCTGGGGCGGAACACCACGCCGAAACGGTCCAGATCGTAGCGCGCGGCGCCGGCATGCATCATCTCGACGGCGCAACACGCGAGGCCGAAGGTCATCGGCCACAGCGATCCGGTGCGCGCCCAGTTGATGAGCTTGTCGACGGTGGTCACTTCGAAGCCGCGCACGGTCGGTGTTTCGCCCACAGCTTCTAATCCCATTCGAGCGCCCCTTTCTTATAGTCGTACACCAGGGCGACGACCAGCACCAATGCAAATATCAGCATCGCGACCAGACCAAAAGTGCCGGTGATGCCCAACGACACGGCCCATGGAAAAAAGAAGGCAATTTCCAGGTCGAATACGATGAATATGATGGCGACCAGGTAGTAGCGCACGTCGAAGCGCATGCGCGAATCTTCGAAAGCCTCGAAGCCGCATTCGTAGGGCGAGAGTTTCTCGGCGTCCGGGCGTCGCGGCCCGAGTATCCAACCGATGGTGAACAGCGCGAGCCCCAACACCGTGGCCAGGCCCATAAAGATCAAGATCGGCAAATACTGTCGCAACATACGTCGTCGCTGGCTATTGAATGCAACTTATCATATCAGGCGTAACCTCGCTAAGTCGCATGATGTTGCGCTGCTTTCGCGCTGCACGTGTGATATTCGTTGCGCCACATGAACGAACACATTCATGTGGCGAGAGATGGTGCCGACGGCCGGACTCGAACCGGCACAGATTGCTCCACTAGCCCCTCAAACTAGCGCGTCTACCAATTTCGCCACGTCGGCTTGTCAATGGCCTTACGGCCAGAATCTACGGGGTTCGCTGGGCGAACCCCGAAAGCTAGCGGCGCTTCGCGCCGATAAGAAAGATCGCTCATATCTTACTGCTTTGGCGGTGCGGCCGGTGCCGGTGTCGCGGGCAGCGTCGTTGCGGGCGCCCGGGCGGGCTGCGCCAGCATCGACCGCTCCAACACGCTGGTGGGCTCGCCCGGCGATCGAGTCCCGAGATAGGCCAGCGACAAACTCGTCACGAAGAACAGTCCCGCGAATACCGCGGTCAATTTCGAAAACAAGGTACTCGTGCCGCGCGCACCGAACACGGTGCCCGACGCGCCGGAACCGAAACCCGCTCCCGCCTCCGCGCCCTTGCCCCGCTGCAGCAGCACCAGCCCGATAATCATCAGTGCCAGCAAGACATGCACCGCCAGAATGAAACCACGCAACATAAGAAATCTCTCAGGGCCGTACGGTACCCGATACGGTTTCCCGTTGGGCCGCGGCCTCGCAAATCTTAAGAAATTCATCGGCGCTCAACGAAGCACCACCCACCAATCCACCATCGACATCGGGCATCGAGAAAATCTCGGCCGCGTTGCCGCCTTTGACGCTGCCGCCGTACAGGATCCGCAGATGGCCCGCTATATTAGCATCTTGCGCGGCGATCCGACTGCGCAGGTACGCATGCACCGCCTGCGCTTGCTGCGGCGACGCCGTCCGCCCCGTGCCGATCGCCCAGACCGGCTCGTACGCCACGATGCCGCTCGCGAAGCTCGCCGCGCCGTTCATCGCCGTCACCGCCTCGAGTTGCCGGGCAACCACACTCTCGGTGTGATGATTCTCCCGCTCCTCCAGCGTCTCGCCCACGCACAACACCGGCGTCAGCCCGGCATGCAACACGGCCGCAAACTTGCGTGCCACCAAGACATCGTCCTCGTGATACAGCCGCCGCCGCTCGGAGTGTCCGACGATGACATACCGGCATCCCACGTCCTTCAGCATGGACGCGCTCACCTGGCCGGTGAACGCGCCGGTCGCTTCCGCACACACATCCTGTGCCCCGAGACGGATCTGTCCGCCGTCCAGCGTTCGGGCGGCGTCGGCCAGGTACACGAACGGCGGAAAGACAACTACGTCGACCGGCCATTCCGGATTCAGGCGTTGCTCCAGTTCCCTGAGCAAGGCCCCGTTGGCGGACCGCGACCCGTGCATTTTCCAATTACCCGCGACCACCGGACGACGCATACGCACCACCTTCGGGCCATGGCCCTGCAGGGAAGGCGGCGAAGATTAGCTGCGCGGACCTGTAACTGCAAGCCTATCGGCCACCGCTTCGACGGCGGCCGCAATGTCGCGGGCGCCTTTCTTGACCAAGTTGGCATCCGCCCCCTCCACCATCACCCGAATCACGGGTTCAGTGCCCGAGGCGCGGAGTACGATGCGGCCGCGGCCCTCGAATTGCCGCTCCACCGCCTGCGCCACCTCGAGCACGGCGGGCTCGGTCATGGGATCGAAGCGCCGCGCCACCCGCACGTTCAGCAGGACTTGGGGATATTTGCGCATCGGCGCCGTGAGCTCCGCCAGGCCCGCGCCGCTCGACTTCATCAATGCCAGCACCTGCAGTGCGCTCACCAGGCCATCGCCCGTGGTGGTCTTGTCCAGACACAGGATGTGGCCCGACGTCTCCCCGCCCAAGGTACCCCCCGTCTCGTTCAGCATGGCGAGCACGTAGCGATCGCCGACCTGCGCGCGCTGGAAAGCTACCTTTAGGTCGCCGAGCGCGTGCTCCAACCCGAGATTGCTCATCACCGTACCCACCACCGGCCCCTTGAGGGTGCCCGCCCCCTGCCGCTCCGCAGCCAGTACGTAGAGCAGCTGGTCGCCGTCCACACAGCGACCCAGTTCGTCGACCATGACCACCCGGTCGCCGTCGCCGTCGAGCGCCAGACCGACTTGCGCGCGCACTCCGGGCACGGTGAGCTGCAGGAGCTCCGGCGCGGTCGAACCGCAACCGTCATTGATGTTGCGGCCATTGGGCGAACAACCGATGGGCACGATTTCCGCGCCGAGATCGGCGAGCACCCGGGGCGCCACCTTGTAGCCGGCGCCGTTGGCGCAATCGATGACGATCTTGAAGCCCTCGAGGGTCATCCCCGCGGGAATGGTCGAGGCGCAGAAATCCTGATATTGCGTCCGGCTGCGATCGATGCGTACCGCCCGGCCGAGATGCTGCGACTCCTGCGTCATCACCGGCTCGTCGATCGAGCGCTCGATGCGCCGCTCGATGTCGTCGGACAGCTTGCTGCCGGTGGCATCGAAGAACTTGATGCCATTGTCCTGGTACGCATTGTGCGAGGCGCTGATGACGACACCGAAGCTGCAGCCGAGCTTCTGGGTCATATAAGCGATTCCGGGCGTCGGCAGGGGCCCGATCAGCATCACGTTGACGCCGGCCGCCACGAAACCCGCCTCCAGTGCCGACTCGAACATGTAGCCGGACAAGCGGGTGTCCTTGCCGATCAGTACATGACCGCCCTTCGGGGCCAGAACCCGCGCCGCGGCGCTCGCCAGCCGCAGGGCGAAGTCCACGGTCATGGGCGCCGCCCCGACGCGGCCGCGCACTCCGTCGGTCCCGAAGTAACGAGCACTCAATTCGAGGACGCCCGCATGACCGCACTGACCATGTCGATGGCATCCCTGGTCGGAGCCACATCGTGGGTGCGGATGATCCGCGCCCCCCACGAGACCGCGAACGCCGCAAGGCCGAGACCGCCATACAGGCGTTGGTCCGTTGGCCGCCCCAAAATCCGGCCGATGAAGCTCTTGCGCGAGACGCCCACCAGCAATGGCGAGCCCAACGCGGCGAGCCGCGGCAGCGCCTTCAACAATGTCATATTGTGGTCCAGCCCCTTGCCGAACCCGACCCCGGGATCGAGCGCGATGGCGTCGGGTTCGATCCCCGCACTCAGGCACGCGCTGCGTTCGCGCATCAAAAACTCGCACACCTCGGTCACCACGTCCTCGTACATCGGATGCTGCTGCATGGTACGCGGCTCCCCCTGCATGTGCATGAGACACACGCCCACTTTTGCCCGGGCCGCCCACTCCCGGGCCCCCGGAGCCCGCAGCGCATACACATCGTTGACGATGCACGCACCGGCGTGGGCGGCGGCAGCCATCACCGCGGGCTTGCTGGTATCGATGGAAATCGCCACGTCGAACCGGCGCGCAATGCCGTCGATGACGGGCAGTACCCGCGCGCTCTCCACGCCCACGTCGACGGCGTCCGCGCCAGGCCGGGTGGACTCGCCCCCCACGTCGATGATGTCGGCCCCTTCCGCCACCATGACCGCCGCGCGGTCGAGTGCCGCGTCGGGGCGCGAATACCGGTCGCCATCGGAAAAGGAATCCGAAGTCACGTTCAAAATGCCCATGACGAGGGGGCGCGTCAGATCGATGACTCTATGGTTGCAGCGCCAATGCATATCGCACCGAAAGTGGGTCAGCAAAAAGGCCGGGGCGCCCCGCGCGAGGGTGCCACCGGCCTTCAGAAGGTCACGGGTCGATCGAGGCGATCAGTGCTGGCCCGCGGGGTTGACCAGGGGCGGGGCCGGCTTCTCCGCGGTCGGGGGCCGGGGGGTTGCCGTCGGCGTATCGTCCCAGTCCCGCGGCGGGCGCGGCACCCGGCCTTCCATGATGTCCTTGATCTGCTCTTCGTCGATGGTCTCGTACTTGATGAGCGCCTCGGACATGGCCTGCAGCTTGTCCATGTTGGTCTGGATGATCTTGTACGCACGCTGGTAATTGCTGTCGATGACCCGGCGCACTTCCTCATCGATCACATGCGCCGTCACATCGGACACCTGCTTGTGCTGGGTGACGCTGCGCCCGAGGAACACTTCGCCCGACTCTTCGCTGTAGGTCTGCGGCCCCAACCGATCCGACAAGCCCCAACGGGTCACCATGTTGCGCGCGAGTTCGGTGGCGCGCTCGATGTCGTTGCCCGCGCCGGTGGTCATCTGGTGCATGTACTTCTCTTCGGCGATGCGGCCAGCCATCAGAATGGCGATCTCGGCCTGCAAATAGTCCCGATTGTAAGAGTGCTTGTCGTCGATGGGCAACTGCATGGTGACGCCCAGCGCCATGCCGCGCGGGATGATGGAGACTTTGTGCAGCGGGTCGGCGTTGGGCAGCACGGCCGCCACCAGCGCGTGTCCAGCCTCATGGTACGCCGTGTTCTTCTTTTCGGCATCGCTCATGACCATGGACTTGCGCTCGGCGCCCATCAGGATTTTGTCCTTGGCCAGCTCGAAATCCAACATCATGACCACTTTGCGATTCTGCCGGGCGGCGTTCAGCGCGGCTTCGTTCACCAGGTTGGCCAGATCGGCGCCAGCCAGACCCGGCGTCCCGCGCGCCAGCACGGAAAGATTCACGTTGTCGCCGAGGGGAATTTTCTTGGTGTGGACCCGCAGGATGGCTTCGCGCCCCTGCACGTCCGGACGGCCCACTACCACGCGGCGGTCGAAACGGC
>PLAH01000152.1 GCA_003134045.1 Gammaproteobacteria bacterium | reverse complement strand
GTCACCCCGTGCAGGAACGTGGAGTCGAGGCCGCGGGTCAGCATTTCGCCGCCGCGGATCAGCAGGAAATTGGCGGCACCCGTCTCCTGCACCTGGCCTCCGGGGCAGAACAACACCTGGTCGACTTGATACTTCGCGCGCGCGGCGAGGGTGGGCCCCATCGCGGCGGCGTAGTTGCCGCCCGTCTTGACCATGCCCATTTGCGCCGCGGAACGGGTGTTCTCGTCGTCGACCAGGATGCGCAGCGGTTTCATGCCGCCCGCAAAGTAATCCCACACCGGACTTGCCAGAACCAGCAGCATCGCGTCGGCGGAAGGCGTCGCGGCGGCGCCGATGTTGGCCGTGGTGCCGAACAGAATGGGCCGCAAGTACAGCGCGCCGGGCGCCTCGGGCACCGCTTCGCGGCAGCGGTCGATGACCGCGCGCACCATCTGCGCAAGTTGCACCGCATCGGGTTCCGGCAGCACCAGCTGCCGTGCGCTCTGGCGCATGCGCTCGATGTGCCGATCCATGCGGAAAATATGGATCGAGCCGTCGCTCCGGCGAAACGCCTTGAAGCCCTCGAAGCAGGTGCTCGCGTAATGCAATACATGCGCGGCGGGACTCAGCTCGATGGGTGCGACGGGCTTGATTTCCGCGGCGCTCCAACGGCCACCGTGATAGGTGGCGACAGCCATGTGAGAGGTCAAAATGGAACCGAAGGGGGGTCGCTGGGGTTGTGCCGTCATGGGGTCTTCACCTTGGGTATGAAAATCGTCGCCGGGTGCTCGAGCAGGTCTTTCAACGCTTGAATCATTGCCGCCGCATCATAACCGTCCACGAAGCGATGATCGAATGACGACGATAAGTTCATGATTCTGCGGACGACGATGGCGCCGTCGCGCACCACCGGGCGCTCCACCGCCTTGTTGAGTCCGATGATCGCGACTTCGGGCGCATTGATCACCGGCGTGGAGGCGATGCCCCCCAGCTTGCCGAGACTGGTCACCGTGATGGTCGATCCCAGAAGTTCGTCGCGGGTGGCCTTGTTGGAACGCGCCCGCTCGGAGACCTCGCGAATGGCGGCGGCGAGGTCCCATAACGACAAGGCCTGCGCATTGCGCACCACGGGTACCTTGAGGCCGCCGGGCGTCTGCGTCGCCACGCCGACGTGTACGGCGCGATGCCGTACCAGGACGCCCCGCGCCGCGTCGTACAGCACATTGCACTGCGGGAACGACTCCAGCGTCACCGTCAGCGCCATGACGACCAGGGGCAGGTAGGTCAGGCCCGGCTGACCCTTGGCCATCGTTGCGTTGAGGTGCTGGCGCAGCGCCTCGAGTTCGGTGACATCGACCTCTTCGACGTAGGCGAAGTGCGGAATGGTGCGTTTGGCCTCGCTCATGCGCTCGGCGATGAGGCGCCGCAAGCCAATCACCTTGATCTCGGTGGTTGAGCCGGCAGACGTGGCCGGGGCCGACCGTTCGCCGGCCGGCCCGCTCGGCAACGCCCCTGGTGGCGCCCCGGCCGCCGAACTTCCTCCGGCCGGTGCCGTACGGGCACCTACGGGCACCCCCGCAGCTCGCGCCGCGGGCGAGGCGGCGCCCGTCTGCGCGGCGGCCATGGCCAGATCGCGGGTCACGATCCGGCCGCCCGGCCCCGATCCGGCGATGCTGGCGAGGTCGATGCCGGCTTCACGGGCGCGGCGGCGATTGGCGGGCGAGGCCATGACTCGGCCGGAGCGGGGCACCGGGGGCGCCGCGCTCGCGGATTCGACTCTCGACGTTGGTGCGGCGGCTGCGGCACTGATTGCCGGAGCCGCCGCGGGCGCGGGCGATGCCTGGCCGCTCGCCACCAGTTCGAACACGATCAGCGGCGAGCCCACCGCCACCTTGTCGCCCGGCTCCCCCGTGATCGACACCACCGTGCCGCTGACGGGAGCAGGCACTTCGACGGCGGCCTTGTCGGTCATGACTTCCACGATGACCTGGTCCTCGTTGACCGAATCGCCGGGCTTGGTGTGCCACGCGACGATTTCCGCTTCGACCGTGCCTTCGCCCAGGTCCGGCATCTTGAATATGAACTGACTCACGCGCCCTCCATCACAGCCTGGAGGGCCGTTTTGACTCGCGCCTGCCCGGGGAAATACTCCCATTCGAAGGCATGCGGATAGGGGGTGTCCCACCCGGCCACGCGTTGAATCGGCGCTTCCAAGTCCCAGAAGCACTCCTCTTGCACCACGGATAGGATCTCCGCACCAAACCCCGAGAAGCGCGTCGCCTCATGCGCCACCACGCACCGCCCGGTTTTCCTGACCGAGGTGCAAATCGTATCGACATCGAGCGGTACCAGCGATCGCAGGTCGATGACTTCGGCGTCCAGCCCCAAGGCCGCGGCTGCGGCCAGCGCCACGAACACCATGGTCCCGTAGGTCACCACGGTGACCTGCGCGCCGCCGCGCACGATCTCGGCTTTGCCGAGGGGGATGGAATAGTAGCCCTCGTTCACCTGGCCCTTGGGATGCGTGCTCCAGGGCACGGCAGGCTTGTTGGGATCGCCGTCGAACGGACCGTTGTAGAGCCGCTTGGGCTCGAAGAACACCACCGGATCGTCATCCTCGATGGCGGTGATCAACAGACCCTTGGCGTCGTGAGGGTTCGACGGCATGATCACTTTGATGCCGCTGACGTGCGTGAAAATCCCCTCGGGACTCTGCGAGTGCGTCTGGCCGCCGCGGATCCCGCCGCCGCACGGAGTACGGATGGTGACCGGCGCGAAGAATGCACCCGCACTTCGATAGCGGATCCGCGCCAGTTCGCTCACGATCTGATCGAAGCCGGGATAGATGTAGTCCGCGAACTGAATCTCCGCCACCGGCCGCAGTCCGTTCACGCCCATGCCGATCGCAGTGGCCACGATGCCGCCCTCGGCGATCGGCGTATCGAGCACGCGATGCTCGCCGTACTTGCGTTGCAAGCCTTCGGTCGCCCGGAACACGCCGCCGAAATAGCCGATATCCTCGCCCATCAGCACGACCGACTGATCCTTCCCCAGCATGATGTCCATGGCGGAGTTCAAGGCCTGAATCATGTTCATGTTGGCCACGGCCACTACCCTCGTTCCGCGCGCATCGCGGCGCGCTGCCGCTCGAGACTCTGCGGCATGTCCTTGAATACATCCTCGAACATCAGATCGGCATCGAGTCTCGGACCTTCGGTCATCGTGCCGAACGTGACCGCTTCCTTCCAGCTCGCCGCGACCAGGGCCTCGAGTTCCTTCGACAGCGACTCGTGGCGCTCCTCCGACCACTCGCTCAAGGTCACCAAGTGTTGCTTGAGCCGCCGAATGGGATCGCCCAGCGGCCAATGCTCCTGATCGTCCTTGGCACGGTAACGCGCCGGATCGTCGCTGGTGGAGTGCGCCGCGGCACGGTACGTCACCAGTTCGATCAACGTGGGTCCTGCGCCGGTGCGCGCCCTTTCCGCGGCCCATTGGGTCACCGCATACACCGCGAGAAAGTCGTTGCCGTCGACGCGGATGCCGGCGATGCCGTAGCCAGGCCCGCGCGCGGCGAACGAACGCTGCTCGCCCCCGGCATAGCCCTGAAAGGTCGAAATGGCCCACTGGTTGTTCACCACGTTCAGAATGACCGGCGCCTGATACACCGCGGCGAACAGCAGCGCGTGATGAAAATCGGCCTCCGCGCTGCTGCCTTCGCCGATCCAGCTCGCGGCGAGATGATCCTCGCCCTTGATCGCGGCCGCCATCGCCCAGCCCACGGCCTGCGGGAATTGGGTCGCCAAATTGCCGGAGATCGAAAATATATTGCCGGCCTTGGAGTGATACATCACGGGCAACTGCCGCCCTTTGCACATGTCGTGGGTGTTCGACAGCAGCTGATTCATCAGGTCGACCAGCGCAATGCCGCGCGCGATCTGCAATCCCTGATTCCGATAGGACGGGAACAGCATGTCGCCGGGACGCAGCGCCATGCACTGCGCCACCGAAACCGCTTCCTCGCCCAAGGACCGGATGTAGAACGAGATCTTGCCGGCGCGCTGCGTCCGTTGCATTCGATCGTCGAAGATCCGCGTCAGCAGCATGTGGCGCAGACCGAATTGCAGCTCGGTGGGATCGAGATGCGGATGCCAGGGGCCCACCGCCGTGCCGGCATCGTCGAGGACGCGCACGAGCTCCGTCGACAGGTATTCGATGTCGCGCGAGCGCGCATTGACGTCGGGCCGCGGAACTGCGCCGGCCGGCGACAGATGCACATAGCTGAAATCGGGCTTCTCGCCCGGGCGCGCAGGTGCCTTTGGAACGTGCAAACGAGACCGGTTCTTCATCCACTCCCCCGTTGATCGTCCGCCAGGCCGCTAATTTACGACCCCTGGGGGCGCCATGTTGCATTCATTTGGGGAGGGCCGGATACTCCGGTATGTTCATTCCGATATATATTGAATTATGGAACATATAAACCGACCCGCGCTGGACCGCCTGGACTTGAGGCTGCTGGACGTGCTGCAGCGCCGGGGTGCGCTGTCCGTCGCCGAGGTGGCGTCGCAGCTGCGCCTGTCGACCACCACATGCTGGCGCCTCATCCAGCTGCTCGAACAAAGCGGGGTCATCAAGGGCCGGGTGGCCTTGCTCGACCGCAACGCCCTCGGACTCGACGTCACCATGTTCGCGCAGGTGAAGCTCGCGACCACCGGCCGCGACGCCATAGCGACCTTCGAGGAGGCGATCCGCAACCGCGCCGAGGTGCTGGAGTGCTACACCCTCACCGGCGAATGGGATTTTCTGTTGAAGATCGTCACGCGCAACATCAAAGCATACGAAGCGTTCTATCTCGACTATCTGTCGCGCATTCCCTATGTGCAGTCGGTCAACTCATCGGTGGCGGTGACCGTCATCAAGGAGTCGACGGCGCTGCCGCTCGGCGTGCCCGCTCCTTAGAGTCGAGCGGGCATGCGGACGCCCCGCTAGGATGTTTTTTTTTGCTTATCCGCCGGCAATGCCTGCTGTCTCGCCGCCAACGTCAAATGGTATTGATCGAAATCGACCTTCGGTATCCCGCCGTAACGGCCGCGAATGTAGGTCTTCGCGACGAGTTCATGGCGGCGCGGACCCTGTTCGATCAGCGCCGTGAGACGACTCGCGTGGGTCTTGTCGGTCTCCATCAGCCACAACTCGTCGCGCCGCAGGATATCGAGATCCATCAGCGTCGTATTGTGGGTGACCAGCAGAACTTGCACGCGGCGATGGGTCGCCGTGGAATCGTTGATCACTTGGACCAGGAAGCGCGCGATCACCGGATGCAGATGTGCGTCGAACTCGTCGATCGCCACGAACCTGTCTTTCTCGAGTCCGTCCAGCAGCGGTATCAACAGCGCGACGAGCCGCTGCGTGCCCGACGAGTCCCGGGTCGAATCCAGCCACACCGGCGGCATGCCGGGATGCGCGTACATGAATTCGATCGACGGCCGGGCATCCGCAACGCGCGGCGGCGCACGCGCAGCCCTCGCGGACGACTCGCCCTCGATGACGCGCACGTCGGCAACCGGGAAGTCGGCGGCACGCAGAATGGCGAGGAAATTTGCCTTGAACACATCGTCATGCAGGCGCCGCGCAAGAGCGTTCGGATGCGCCATGTCCGATGACAGAACGATGTCGAGTTGATGCTCGAACCAATGCATCAGCGGCCGCAGCTGCCCCGCGGCGAGCCGGCTCGCCGTCGACAGAAAAAGCGACTGCGGCTTGGTGGATTTGCGCCACATCTCGCGCGGACCGCAGAACTTCGAGGAGAAGGGCATCCACGCTTCGGTACCCATGACGGGATCGAATTGCCGCCCGAACCAGCGCTGCGATTTATGGCTCCCATAGACCCACAACTGTTCGCCGACGATGCGCGTCGCATCGTATGAAAAACCGTAGCGATAGCGAGTTCGCTCCAACAGCAGATCGATGCTGAACGTGGTGGGACTGCCGCGCGAAGCGCCGGAATGAAAAGGGGCATAGTAATCCGACAATTCCGTCTCGCCATAGGACGGCGAATGCAGCACGATCTCGCGCATCGTTCGCAGGGCCAGGAGAAGATTCGACTTGCCGCTGCCGTTCGGGCCGAAAATCGCGGCCGTTCGGGTCAACCGCGGGACAGCGCCGATGTGAGTGGCTACGCAATGGGTCGCTTCGTGCGAATCGTCGCTCGAAGCCTTGAAGCTCAGCGACTGCTCGGTCAGGAACGAGCGGAAATTGCGGACACTGAACCCAATGATCATGTGAGCCCATCCATGCACACACCGGCATCTAATTCTTCTTTCGTTGTTTATAGACCGATTGCCGTCGTTTGAAAACAACTTTGTTTATTTTTCTTTTGGGCAGCTCCGTTATTTATCTTTCGGACATGAGAGATGCAATTTTGACACACTGTCGCAGGTGCGAAGCCCATGCCCATGTCGGCCATTCATCGCCTCTCGATTCGCAACGACTCGACGAACCGGCGTATCCGCGCGCATGCGTCGTTGAGCAGCGGCTCGTCCGTTGCGAAGCACACGCGAACGAAGCCGCGGGTGTCGACGCCGAACGCGCCGCCGTCGATGACCGAGACCCCTGCGGATTCGAACAGCCGGGTCATGAACTCATGCCCCGACAGACCCGTGTCTCGCACATCGACGAGCATGAACATCCCCGCGTCCGGAACGAAACAGCGCAGGCCCGCAATCCCCTCGAGGCCGGCCAGCAGCACGGCGCAGCGAGCCGCGCAAAACTCCCGCATGCGGGCCTCGGCGGCGGCGGCCACACCCAGCGCGGTCAACGCCGCCTCCTGAACGAAACCCGGCAGGCCGTACAACATGCACGTCGCGAGCGCCTCCACGTGGCTCACCAAGGTTTTCGGCGCAACCATCCAGCCCGCGCGCCACCCCGGCATCGAGTGAGACTTGGACAGGCTGCTGATGGTGACCACCTGGTCGGGCAGAACCGCCGCCAGACTGGGGACGCTTCCGCCGGCAGCGAGTCCTGCGTACACCTCGTCCGCGACGATCCACAGCGAATGCCGCCGCGCCAGCTCGCCGATGACGGCGAGATCCGCGGCGGGAATGATGACGCCGCTCGGGTTGTTCGGAGTGGCAAAAAATAGCGCGCGTGTCCGCGGCGTGATGCGCGCTTCGAGCGCCGCCAGGTCGACTCGGAAGTTGGCGGCGGCGGGCGCCGGCGCGCGTACCATCTTGGCGCCGGAAGCTTCCAGCGCGGCGGGGTAAGTCGGATAGAGCGGCTCGAGAGCAATCACTTCGTCGCCCGGCCCGGCGATGCACAGCGCTGCTGCGAACAGGGCGTTCTGCGCGCCCGCGAGGAAAATGACGTTGTCGGCGTCGACGTCCTGACCGCTGCGAACCCGATGTTGGGCGGCGATGGCCTCGCGCAGCGGCTGACGGCCGGTCGCGGGCGTATAGTGGGTGTCGCCGGCGCGCAAACACTCGATGGCCCGTTCGACCACGGCCGCCGGCGTATCGATGTCCGGGTCGCCGACGCTCAGAAGAATCACGTTCTCGCCGCGCTCGCGCGCCAGTCGCGCCCGTGCGTGTACGACCCACGCGTCCGCACCTTCGCCGGAGATGCGTTCGACCAACTTGGAATATTTCATCGGCGAAAAACCTTTGCTTCTTGCAACGAAGCGCGCAATGCTAACCCGCTTTTCCCCACGATGTTCAAGAAGGCTTCCATGTCACGGACCATTGGCTGTTATCTCGTCGAACTCTTGGCAGCCAACGACATCGATACCGTGTTCGGCATTCCCGGCGTACACAACCTCGAATTGTACCGTGGGCTCGCGGCCGCCAAACTGCGTCATGTCCTGGTGCGCCACGAACAAGGCGCGGGATTCGCCGCCGACGGTTACGCCCGCTCGAGCGGCCGGACCGCCGCCGCCTTCACGATTTCGGGGCCCGGACTTACCAATATTCTCACCGCGGTGGCGCAGGCGTACTCCGACTCGGTGCCGCTGCTGGTGGTGGCGAGCACGCCGGTGCGCGCATCGCTCGGAAAGCAGTGGGGCGTGTTGCACGAACTGCGCGACCAATGGGCGCTGGCGGCCGGCGTTTTTGGGGTCGCGCGTTCGGCGGCGGGCGCGGAGGACGTGCGCGATCATCTGCGGCTCTGTCTGGCATCGCTGCGCACGGGGCGCCCGCGGCCGGCCTACCTCGAGGTGCCGCTCGACGTGTTGGCACAGACGACTTCGCTGCCCGCGGCCCGCTTCCCCGATCCGGCCCCGCAGCCGCGTGCATCGCTCGAGCAGATCGATGCGGCGGTTCGCCTCCTGACCGTCGCCGCCCGTCCCATCGTCATCGCCNNCCGGCGGCGGCGCACGCCGCGCCGGCGCGGAACTGCACCGCCTGGTCGACACGCTCGATTGCCCGTTCGTCAGCACCGCGGCGGGCAAGGGGCTGCTCGCGGAAAGTCACCCTGCGAATCTCGGCACATCCCTGCCCTACCTGCCGACGCAAAGCCTGATCGCGGACGCGGACGTGGTTTTGGCCGTGGGCACCGAACTGTCGGAGACCGACATCTATACGGCAATGAAGCTGCCGATGAGCGGGCCGCTGATTCGGATCGATGTCGATCCGGCGAAACTGGCCGACCACTATGGAGCGGATGTGCCCGTGTGGGGCGATGCGCGTTGCAGTTTGCAGTCCATCCAGGAGCGCCTGGTGGCACGCACCGGCTGGCGCACCGAGATCGGCGGCGCGGCGGCGCATCGCGCGCAAATCGAGCGCGGATTCGATGCGCATTCTCGCCAGCTGCTGCAGGCACTCGCCGCGATTCGCGCTGCGCTGCCGTGGGACGGCGTGGTGTTCAGCGACATGACGCAAATTGCCTACTTCGGCAACTATGCATTTCCGAGCGATGCGCCGGGACAATGGTTCCACCCATCGGGCTACGGCACGTTGGGGTTCGCCCTGCCGGCGGCACTGGGCGCAAAGATCGCAAGTCCGGCGCGCGCCGTCGTTGCGCTCGCGGGAGACTTCGGCCTGCAGTTCACACTGAACGAACTCATGACCGCGGTGGAAGAATCCTTGAGCCTGCCCATCGTCGTCTGGAACAATTCCGCGCTGGGGCAGATCCGCGACGACATGCAGGCCTCGGCAATCCCGCTGACCGGCGTCATCGCGCGCAACCCCGACTTTGTCGCTTTGGCAAAAGCCTGTGGCGCAGGCGCCTTACGCGCGACCACCGCGCGCGCGCTCATCGATGGCATCCGCGCCGCGCTCACGCGCCCGGGGCCCACTCTCATCGAGGTATCAGCCGCCGACTTTTGACCGCTCGTGCTCCGCTCTTACATCTCCATCTCGCCGCCGGATGTTGCCCGGTTCAAAACCCGGCGAGCAAGGTCAAGTGTCTTGATCTTGCTGGTCGATGCTATAGTCGACAATCGGTCAAATTCGCTATGCCGGCCCCCTAGCTCTCCAGCAAGGCCCCGATCGCCGGCGACGGATTGCCGCCGCAAATCAGCACCACCGCTTTTTTGTTCGCATAGCGCGCCGCTTCTTTCCGATACGCAGCCAGCGCCACACCGCTCGCGCCCTCCATCGCCCAACCCTGCGCGTGGCCCCAACGCATGGCGCGCAGGATTTCGTCCTCGGTCACCAGCACTGCACGATGCATCACCTGGCGGCATAGCTCGAAAGTGATGGAGTTCTCTTCGACCCCGCCGGCCGTGCTCTCGCTCAAGGTCGCCGTTTCCGGCGCATCGTAGATGCGCCCGGCCTTCAGGCACTCGTACAGCACCGGCGAATTCTCCGGCCAGCAACCGATGATCTCGGCCCGCGGCGCCGCGGCCCGCAGATAAGTGCCGATGCCGCCGATGAGGCCGCCGCCGCCGACCGCAATGAAGATGGCGTCGAGATCGGGGAGTTGACGCACGAGTTCGACCGCGACGGTGCCCTGCCCCGCGACCACGTACGGATCGTTGTAGGGAGAGATGTAGGTGCGCCCCGATTCGGCGGCAGCGGCGCGCGCCGCGACTTCCGCTGCCAGCGGATCCTCGCCGACCACCCGAATCCTTGCGCCGCGCTCGCGAATCTTGTCGCTCTTCGCGGCCGCGACGTGCGCACTCAAGAAGACTTCGGCATCGATCCCCAACACCTTCGCCGCCGTCGCCACGCCCAGGCCATGATTGCCGGTCGACGAGGTAACCACGCCCGCCGCCGCGGCCGCCGGGTTCAAGCTCATGAGCTTGTTGGTCGCGCCGCGTAATTTGAACGAACCGCTGGTCTGCAATTGTTCCAGCTTCGCGTACGCAGAAGCGGACCCGGGCAGCGGCACCAGCGGCGTTTCCTCGACGACCGCGTAGACGCGTGCCGCCGCCTCGTCGATCAACGGCAAAATATTTTGCATGTTGATATTATCGCAGGATTCGCGCGTCGCGCGCAGCGCTCTTCACGTCAAGGGGAAATCAGCATGACCAGGTTCTGGGGCAGACTTGCATCGCTCGCGGCGGCGGCCGTCGCCACGCTCGCCATGACCTCCGCCTTCGCAGCGGAACAGATCAAAGTGGTCGAAAGGCCGGTGGGCGAAACCACGGTCGACCTCACTGCCAAGGGCGATTCGGTGGGCGACATGCTGGTGTTCGCCAACGGCATATTCGACGCGGCCAACAAGACGCAGATCGGCACCGACCAGGGCTACTGCGTGCGCACCATCGTCGGCAAGAGCTGGGAATGTTTTTGGACCCTGACGTTGAAAGCCGGGCAGATTACGGTCGAGGGGCCGTTCCTGGACGAAGGGGATTCGCTGCTGGTGGTCACCGGCGGTACGGGCAAGTATGCGGGCGCGAAGGGCAGCCTGAAGCTGCATCCGCGCGATCCCACGCCCACCGGGTATGACTTCACCTACGACCTCTTGTAATGGCCTATACGGCCGCACAGAGCGCGCGCAGCCGCCAGGATTTTCCCGCCTTGGTGCGCGCGGGCGATGACCTCGTGTTTCTCGATGGCCCCGGCGGCGTCCAGGTGCCCGGCGTCGTGGTCGAGGCCATGGCCGATGTCTATCGGACGTGCAACGTGAATACCCACGGCAATTTCCCGCCGTCCCAGGAAGTCGACCGGCGCATGCACCGGGCCCGCGAGACGCTGGCGGCGTTCCTCGGCGCCGCGGGACCGGAGTGCATCTCCTTCGGCCAGAACATGACCACGCTCAACTTCGCCCTGAGCGCGGCGATCGGCCGCACCCTGGATGAGGGGGACGAAGTCCTCATCACGCAACTCGACCATGAGGCCAACCGTGGGCCGTGGCTGCGCCTGCAAGATCGCGGCGTGGTCGTTCGAGAAGTCGAACTGAAACCATCCGGCGAACTGGATGCCGCGGACATGGCGGCCAAGATCACCGAGCGCACCAAGCTGTTCGCCATCGGTGCGTCCTCGAACGCGCTCGGTACCGTGAACGACCTGGCGCTCGCGCGCCGCCTGACCCGCGCGGTCGGTGCGTTGCTGGTGGTGGATGCCGTGCACTATGCACCGCATTTTCCGGTCGACGTGCGCGCGATGGACGCCGATTTTCTGCTCTGTTCGGGGTATAAATTCTACGGACCGCACGTCGGGGTGCTGTATTCGAAACCGGGCGCGCTGGAGCGCCTGCCCACGGACCGTTTGAGCGTTCAGGATCCCGCGGCGCCCTACCGCATCGAGACCGGCACCCTCCACCACGCCGCGATCGACGGCATGCGCGCGGCGGTCGACTACCTGGCGAGCTGGGGGACCGGAACCACCTTGCGCGAGCGCATCGTCGACGCCATGACGGGCATCGCCGTCTACGAGCATGGTCTGGCGCGGCTCTACCATGACGAGGTGAGGCGTCTGCCCGGCGTTCGCGTCTGGGGCCCGGACTTCTCGACGCGCGCCCGCGCCCCGACCGTGTCGATTACGCTGGATGGACACACCGCTGCGCAGGCGGCGCGCGCATTGGGCGCGGCCGGCATCTGCGTATGGGACGGCAACTTCTACGCGGCGCGCACCGTCGAATTGCTCGGGCTCGCCGACCGGGGCGGCTTGCTGCGCGCCGGGATCTCGATGTACAGCACCGAAAGCGACGTGCGGCGCCTGCTCCAGGGCGTGCAAACACTGGCGTGACGACCACGATGCCGTTGAACTTCGCCGGGTCGCCCATATCTAACCCTACAACGGTCAATTCGACCATTTGGGGGCCCGCTATGCGAAGACTACTGGCTGCGACGTTAGCCGCGACGACTTTGACTCTGGCCGTGTCGCTGAGCTCACCCGTGCTGGCGGCCGACTCGGCCGAGCCCACGGTGCATCAAATCTATGAAGCTGCCGCGGCGGGTCGTTTCGACCAGGCGCAGCAAATGATGGACCAGGTGTTGCGCGATCATCCGAAGAGCGCGAAGGCACACTATGTTCAGGCCGAACTGTATGCGAAGGAAGGCAAGACCGCACTGGCGCGCGCCGAGCTGAACCAGGCGGAGGAAATCGAGCCCGGGTTGACTCATGAAAACCCGCGCTCGGTGGAGGCGCTCAAGGCGCAGCTGGGCATGATCCCGCGCGCCAGCCAGACGCCGCGGGTGATCGGCATGACGTCAGCGCCGGCGTCCCGAAGCTTTCCCTGGATGCCGGTCATCGTGCTCGCCCTGGTGATCGGTGTGCTTTGGATGCTGTTCCGCCGGCGCAGTAGCTACGCTCAGTATCCGGCGGCGGCGTCCCCCATGGGCGGCGCCCCGGGCGGCTACGCTGGCCCTGGCGGCTACGGCCCAGGCGGCCCGATGGGCGGTGGTGGTATCGGCTCCGGTATTGCCGGCGGCCTCGCCTCCGGACTCGCGGTCGGTGCCGGCGTCGTGGCAGGCGAGGAACTGGCGCATCACTTCCTCGATGGCGGTAGCCGCCAGGGAATCGTAGCGCCGCCGGCCGACAACGGCTGGCAGCAGCCGAGCAACGGCGACATGGGCGGTTCGGACTTCGGCGTCAACGATCCAGGCTCCTGGGACGACAGTTCCGGTGGCGGCGGGGGCGGGGGCGGCGACGACTGGAGCTAGCCGGGCTTAGGCGATCGCATCGCCTCATCCGACGATCTGAAGGGCGCCTCCGGGCGCCCTTTTTCTATGGCCATTCGCCGGCGTCGCATGGACGCCCCCAGACGGCACGCCCCGAGGCGCCCCGCTACTTCCCGCGCAATACGGCCGCGGCCACCGCGTCGTGCAAGCTCTGCATGCCGAAGGAGACGTCCTGCACCACTCCATCCAGGAAAAACGTCGGCGTCGCGCGGATATGGCTGCGGCGGCCGCCATCGATTTGCTCGCGGACCTTTTGCAGGTAGATGTGATCGCCCATCTCGGCCGCGTAGCGCACCATATCGACGCCCGCTTCGCCCGCATACCGGCGCAGGTCCTTCTCCTTGAGATGCGCCTGATTGGCGAAGAGCAAATCGTGCATCCGCCAGAACGCGCCCTGGGCCGCGGCCGCCTCCGACGCCTCCGCGGCCAGCAAGGCATGGGGATGCGCCTCTGACAGCGGAAAGTGGCGGAAGATGAAGCGGACTTTGCCGGGGAATCGGTCGAGCAACAGCGTGGAGGTCTGCTCCGCCATCTTGCAAGTCGGACATTCGAAATCGATATACTCGATTACCGTGACCCGCGCATGCTCGGATCCGCGCACATGATCGGTGGCATCGGGCGGCACGGCCAAAGCAACCGGATGGCCAGCTGGGTTCATCGAATACTCCTTAGAGATTTACCTTGCGAGGCGCGTCGCACCGGCGTCTGCACCGGCCGCAAAGTCACATCCACCATGGATGATCTGCGCAAAAGCTCGAGCTCGCAATCCTCGTGGCCGGCACCGCCCTGTGCGGTGTCGGCGTCCGAATCCTCGAATGAAGCCGCGCGCCGATATTGAGCATGCTCAGCTCAAGATTATTTTCGGAGCGGCCGCCAGCCCGTCCACGATGAGCTTGTTGACCCGCCGCACGAAGATGGCCGGATCGTCGAGTTCGCCGCCCTCCGCCAGCATCGCCTGGTCGTACAGCACGTGCGCCAGCTCGGAGAACGCCGCGTCGTCCGCCGTCTCCCTGAGCCGCTCCACCAATGGATGTTTCGGATTCAATTCGAGTATGGGCAGCGTGGCGAACGGATTGTTCTGACCCGCCTGCTTCAAGATGCGGCCCATGCGCAGGCTCACGCCAAACTCGCCGGCGACCAGCACCGCGGGCGAATCCGTCAAGCGGCCCGACACCCGGGCGCTCGCGATCTTGCCCAGCAGCGTCTTGGCCAGCCGTTGCACCGTGTCCTTGTAAGTCGATTCGGCGGCCGCTTTCTCCGGCGTCTCGATGGCGGACGCCACGTCGGCGGCGGCGCTTGCCACGTTCGTCAGCGTCTTGCCTTCGAACTCGTGCAAGTGGCTCGTCACCCATTCGTCGATCCGATCGGTGAGCAGCAACACCTCGAATCCCGATGCCCCGAAACCTTCCAAATGGGGACTGTTGCGTGCCGCGGCCAGCGAGTCGGCGGTCAGATAATAGATGGCCTTCTGGTCCGGCTTCATCCGCGACACATACGCATCGAGAGTCACCGCCGCCGCATCGCCCGTTGCTGCGGTGGATTGGAATCGCAGCAGCTTCGCGATGCGCGTCTTCTGGCCCGCATCGTCGATGACGCCCTCTTTGAGCACCACGCCGAAGGTCTTCCAGAACTCGGCGTATTCCTCCGGTTTGTCGCGCTCGAGCTCCTCGAACAGATCCAATGAGCGCTTCACCAGCGCGGACTTGATCTTCTCGACGGTACGATTGTTCTGCAGCAATTCACGCGACACGTTGAGGGGTAGATCCGCCGTGTCGACCAGCCCGCGCATGAACCGCAGCCAAGGCGGCAGCAATTCGGCGGCCTTGTCCATGATGAACACGCGTTTGACGTACAGCTGCACGCCGCCGCGCGGATCGCGCTCGAACAGATCGAAGGGCGCCCGCTTGGGCAGGTACAAGAGCGACGTGTACTCGATGTTGCCTTCCACCTTGTTGTGCGCCCAGGCGCGCGCGTCCTCGGAATCGTGGGTGAGATGTTTGTAGAAGGCCTGGTAATCCGCATCGGTGAGTTCGGACTTGGGCCGCGTCCAGAACGCCTTCGCCTGGTTGACGGTCTCCTCGGTCTCGCCCGTCTTCAGGACGACGGGCAGGCTCAAGTGATCCGAATACTTGCGCACCAGCTGGCGCAGCCGCGACGGCTCCAGGAACTCCTTGTCCTCCTCGCGTAGATGCATGATGACTTCGGTGCCGCGGTCGCTCTTATCCGCGCCTTGAATCTCATAGGATCCCTCGCCGTCCGAGTCCCACCTCACGGCGTCGGCATCGGTCCGCTTGGTCAACACGGTGACCCGGTCGGATACGATGAACGCCGAATAGAACCCCACGCCGAACTGGCCGATCAACTGCGCATCCTTGGCGGAGTCGCCGCTCAGACCCTCCAGGAACTTCTTGGTGCCGGAACGCGCGATCGTGCCTAGATTGTCGATGACGTCCTCGCGGCTCATGCCGATGCCGTTGTCCTTGACCGTCAGCGTGCCCGCCTCGGCGTCGGGAATCAGGGTCACCGACAACTCGTCCGTGCCCAGAAGACCCGGGTTGGCCAGGGCCTCGAAGCGCAACTTCTCGCATGCGTCCGAGGCGTTGGAGATCAACTCGCGCAAGAAAATTTCCTTGTGCGAATACAGCGAATGGATCACCAATCGCAGCACTTGTTTCGTTTCGGCTTGGAACTCTTTGATCTGTGGCTGTGTTTCGGTCGTCATGGCCTTACAATCGTTATAGGTGGATCGGCGTAGCGGCATACCGCAGCGAGCCCAATTACGCGGCTTCGCACCGGCTAAATGGGGCCGCCGCCGGATAGTTCAAGCGGCCCCGAGGGGCCGTCGGGAATCGACGAATAACGTGGCAAAGAGTGGCACCGTCTTGGCCGTTTGGGCGGCACTGACCGGCAACCTGTTGGTAGCCTTGGCAAAGTTCGTTGCCGCGACCCTGACCGGCTCCGCGGCGATGCTGAGCGAAGCCGTGCATTCGCTGGTGGATACGGTCAACGAAGTGCTGCTCCTGTATGGCATCGCCCGCTCGACCCGGCCGGCCGATCGCCTGCATCCCTTCGGCTATGGCCGCGAACTCTATTTTTGGAGCTTCGTGGTCGCGCTGCTCATTTTCGCGCTGGGCGCCGGGGTCTCGGTGTACGAAGGCGTCGGCCGGGTGCTCGATCCGCATCCGATCGAGCGTCCGGCCGTGATCTATGTCGTGCTGGCCGTGTCGCTCGCCTTCGAGGGCACGTCCTGGTGGATCAGCATGCGGGCCTTCGGCGCCTCGAAACGCAATCTGGGATGGTGGGAGGCCTTCCGCAGATCCAAGGATCCCCCCGCCTTCATCGTGGTGTTCGAGGACTCCGCCGCTCTGCTCGGTATTATTGCGGCCGCGGCCGGCACCACCGCCGCGGTCCTCACGGGGGACGCACGCTGGGACGGGGCGGCCTCGCTGGTCATCGCGGGCATTCTCGTCGGGGTCGCCGGCTTGCTCGCCCAGGAATCGAAAGCGCTGCTGATCGGCGAACGGGCCGATCCCGCGTTGAGCGATGCCATCCTGCGCACTGCCGCCACCATTGCCGGCGTCTGCAGCGCCAACAGCATCGTCACGGTACAACTCGCGCCCGATAACGTGATCGCCACCTTGAGTCTCGATTTCTCCGACTACCTCACGGTGCCCGAGGTCGAACGGGCGGTGGTGGAATTGGAGCGCCGCATTCGCAGTGCCCACCCAGAAGTCTCGGCCCTGTTCGTCAAGCCGCAGAGCGTGCTGGTTGCCGCGGAACTTCGCGGCAACGGCGGCGCCACGATGACGCCCGATCCGCCGGGCGAGGCCAGCCCGCTGGCCGGCGGCTAGCCTGCGCGGCGGCCGGAGCGGCCGAGCGGGATCAGGACCATGCGGCGCGCGGGTTGAAATCGAACTCGCGCCGCATGCGTTCATAGGCCTCTTTCGCCGCGGCGGTTTCGGCAGTCGGCGTCACGAGCTTGATGCTCACGAGCTGATCGCCGGCGGGAGCGCCCGGAAACCCCCGTCCCCGCAGTCTCAGCCGCTGACCGGACTGAGCGCCCGCCGGAATGGTCAACTCCACGATGCCGCCCAGTGTCGGTACCGCCACCTTGGCGCCCAGCGCGGCCTCCCACGGGGCCAAGGGCAGCTCGACCTTAACGTCCTTGCCCTGCAGAACGAAGATCGCATGCGGGCGGACATTGACGCGCAAAATCAATGCGGCGCGGCCGCCGACTCCGCCGATGCGCAGCGCCTGCCCGTCGGCGACGCCCGCGGGAATCTGCACGTCCACCATCCGCGTACGGCCGTTCTCGTTGATCGTGACCCGCCGCCGCGTGCCGGCGAACGCCTCCTCCATCGACACCTCGATCTGACCGCCTTCCGTATCGGGCTGGGCATGGTCCGCCGCGCCGCCGAACAGGCTGGAGAAGAAATCGCTGAAGCCGTTCACATCGGAGAATCGTTGGCCGCCCGCGGGGCCGAAGCGCTGCTCCCACTCCGGCGGCGGCCGGAATTGCTGTCCGGACCGATAGTTTCGGCCGAGTTGATCGTAGGCGGCGCGCTTTTCGGCATCCTTCAACACCTCGTACGCCTCTTGCACGTTCTTGAATTTCTCTTCGGCGTTCTTTTCCTTACTCACGTCCGGATGATATTTGCGCGCCAATTTGCGATACGCACGCTTCACTTCCGCCGCATCGGCACCGCGAGCCACACCGAGGGTTTCGTAGTAATCCTTGAATTGCATTCCTCAACCTGTTTTAGCTGACCTATCCCAAGCCGCCAACCCCGCCGGCGGCCTCCGCAGATCGGACGCATGCTAACGCCAAACGGCGCTTCGAATGAACGCCGCCGCTTGAAAAAGCATCGCATCGTTCCAACCAAGGTGCGCGGCATTTACATATTGCGGCTGATTCCCCGAAAGAAAAGGGCGCTGGTGCCCATTTCCCAAGGTTCCTGACCGGCCGGCATCCGCTCTTGCCGCGCCGGTACGGCACGCACGATGATAACGATGATATCGTGGCGTTCGTTGGAAGATCGAATTACGGCGCTGTGCGCCAGGAACCTCTCAATGACGCCCGAGACCGACATCGCCGATCCCGCCACGCCCACGCGGCCCGGCATGGAACTGGCGCTGCGTGCGCGCATCAATTATCGCAACCGCTTATGCCCCGACCGCCTAGTTCGGCAACGCTGAATGAGCTGAAAGCCGCGGCGGGCACCGGCTCTTGGTTCGACACTCCCGAGGATATGGCGCCCTACCTCGTCGATTTTCGGCGCCTGTATCGTGGTGCAACACCGCTGGTGCTCCTGCCGCGCACTGTCGACGAGGTTTCCAGAATTCTCGCGATCTGTCACCGCGAGGAGGTGGCCGTCGTACCCTGCGGCGGCAACACCGGCTACTGCGGAGCCGCGACGCCGGACGGCAGCGGCACGCAGATCGTACTGTCCATGCGCCGTCTGAACCGCGTGCGGCTGCTCGATGCGCCCAACTATTCCATGATGATCGAGACGGGCTCGACCCTGGCGGAAGCGCAGGCCGCCGCGCGGGCGGCCGACCGTTTGTTCCCCTTGAGCCTGGGCTCCGAAGGCACGGCGCAAATCGGCGGCAATCTATCGACCAATGCAGGCGGGACGGCGGTGCTACGCTACGGCATGATGCGCGATCTGGTGCTGGGGCTCGAAGTCGTGCTGGCCGACGGGCGCGTCATGTCGGGGCTCAAGAGCCTGCGCAAGGACAATACGGGCTACGACGTGAAGTCTCTGTTCATCGGCGCCGAAGGCACGCTTGGCGTCATCACTGCGGCATCGCTCAAGCTGTTCCCGTTGCCCGCCGCCACGGCGACGGCGCTGGTCGGCCTCGATTCGCCGCACGCTGCGCTCGGCCTGCTGGGACGCCTGCGCACCGCGGCCGGCGAGCAAGTCAGCACGTTCGAACTGATGCCGCGCAATGCGGTCGAACTCACGGTGAAGCACGTCGCCGGCGTCGCCAATCCGTTGTCTCAGGGCACCGGCTGGTATGTGCTGCTCGAACTCACCTCGCCCAATCCCAAACAGGATCTGGCCACAGTGCTCACCGACGAATTGCAGCGAGCCGCCGCGGACGGCATGGTGCGGGACGCCATGATCGCGGCATCCATCGCCCAGTCTCAGGCCATGTGGAAACTGCGCGAATCGGTGCCCGAGGCCCAGCGCCATCACGGCGCCAGCCTCAAGCACGACGTATCGGTACCGGTGTCCAGCGTCCCTCGGCTCATCGAGGAAGGCGCGGCGCTGGTGCGGCGCTTCGCGCCGGAAGGCGAGGTATTGAGCTACGGACATCTGGGCGACGGCAACTTGCATTTCAACGTCAGTCAGCGGCCCGGCTCCGACACCCAGGTATTCTTGAGCCGAGGCAAGCCGCTCGAAAAAGCGATTTTCGATTTGGTCGAGGACTTGGGGGGCAGCATCAGTGCGGAACACGGCATCGGCCGGTTGAAGGCCGAAGAATTCGCAAGCCGCGCGGACCCGGTCGAACTCGCGCTGATGCGCGACTTGAAGCGGGCGCTCGATCCGAAAGGCATCATGAACCCCGGCAAGGTCCTGTCGTGAACCGGGTGCGGACGGAGCGCACCCTCAATTTGCCGATACGTACCGGCCGCCTGGTTTTACGCGAGTTCGTGCAATCGGACTTCGATGCAATCCACGCCTATTCGTCGGACCCCCGGGTCACGAAATATCTGTTCTTCGGACCGCGCGATCGCGACAGCACCGCCGACTACCTGGAAGGCCTGCTGGCCTCGCAGGAAGAGCTGCCGCGAACTCGTTTCGAACTCGCCGTCGAGGAGACCCTGTCCGGCCGCGTCGTCGGCGCATGCGACCTTTCGCTGATCGAGCGCAACGTGGTCGACTTGGGCTACATGTTGGCAATGGCGGAGTGGGGCAAGGGCTACGCGACCGAGATTGCGCTGGCGCTGGTCGATGCCGCCTTCTTCGATTTGCGCGCCGACCGGATCATCTCGACCGTCGATGTCAACAACCGCGCATCCATTCGCGTGCTCGAGAAAATCGGCATGCGCTGGGAGGCGGTCTTTCGCAAGCACCGGCGCGCCAAGAATCGATGGTGGGATTGCCATCTGTTCGTGCTGCCGCGAGAAGTGTGGGAGCTCGCGAACACACGCACCGACTAACGGTCGGATTCCCGTTCGTCCTTCGCCGCCTGTTCGCGGCCGCGCTGCTTGGCGCGATCCAGCACGTCCTGACCGGGCATCCCTGAATTTCGCGAGCTTCGCAGCGTCAAGATCCCGCCCACCAGCACGGCCACGACCACGACGATGATGATGAACGCCTTCATCGCTCGAGCACGCGCAGCAGGCCTTCCTGCGAGGTGCTGGCGACCAGCCTCCCGTCTTTCGAGAACACCTTGCCGCGCGTGAAGCCGCGCGCCCCCGAGGCGCTCGGGCTGTCGGTCGAGTAGAGAAGCCACTCATCGACGCGCACGCTGCGATGGAACCACATCGCGTGATCGATGCTGGCCATCACGAGGTTCTGCGCCGTGCGCAAGATTCCGTGCGGCAGCAATGCGGTGTCGAGAAGATTGAAGTCCGAGACGTACGCCAGCAGACAGCGATGCATGGCTTCATCGTCCGGCAGCGCGGCGACCGCGCGAAACCAGATGTTGCGCACGGGTTCCGACTTCTCGGATTTGAGAATCTTCGGCGCCTCGGTCGGCCGAAACTCGAACGGACGCTTCTGCCCCAACACACGCCGAAACCCCTCGGGCAAGTGCGCGAGCACGTCGCGATAATGGGAAATGAGGTCCGGCAAATCCTCGGGCGGCGGCACGTCGGGCATCGCGAACTGATGGTCCAACCCGCTCTCCTCGGCCTGGAACGACGCGGACATGTTGAATATCTGCGCACCGTGCTGAATCGCGACGATACGCCGCATCGAGAAGTGGTTGCCGTCGCGCGCCCGGTCGACTTCGTACACGATGGGCGAATTGAAATCGCCGCGGCGCAGGAAGTAAGCGTGGAGAGAGTTGACCGCGCGATTCTCGACGGTGGCGGTCGCCGCCATCAACGCCTGCCCAAACACCTGGCCGCCGAACACCTGAGGGCTGCCGATATCGCGGCTCTCGCCGCGGAACAAGTCCCTCTCGAGCCGCTCGAGCGTCATCACCTTGATAAGGTCGTCGAGCAGCTGTTTCATTCGCGTCAGTGCGTCTCGGCGCCGGCGACGCCCAGACGCTTCTGCATGATGGGGCTGGTGGTGGTGTACTGCAGGAACTGCCGCTTCTCCGGGAACAAGTGGTGCTGGATCGCGAAGGCGGCCAGTGCCGCCTCATGAAATCCGCTCAAGATCAGTTTCTTCTTGCCGGGGTAGGTGTTGATATCCCCGATGGCATAGATTCCCGGCACGCTGGTCTGAAACTTTTCGGTATCCACTTTGAGCGCCTTTTTCTCGAGCTCGAGCCCCCACTCGGCGATCGGCCCCAGCTTCGGATGCAAACCGAAAAATGCCAGCACCCGATCGGCCGCCACTTGCAGCGTGGTCTGTCCATCGTTGGTCTGCAGTACCAGGCCGGAGAGTCTCGTCTCGCCCGCATGAGTCTCGGTGTGGATGGCCGCTGCGTGACCCTCGACGAGCCGCATCTTGCCTTCGGCGACCAGCTCGCGCATGCGCGCCACCGTCGCGGGCGCTGCGCGAAATTCGGCGCGCCGATGCACCAGAGTGAGCGAACGCGCCTTGCCGCACAGGGCCACGGTCCAATCGCGCGCCGAGTCCCCGCCGCCGCAGATGATCAAATCGCGGCCGTGAAAATCGGCGGCCGTCTTCACTCGATAGTGAACGCTCTTGCCTTCGAATGCCTCGATGCCGGGCAGCGCCAGGCGCCGCGGCTGGAAGGAGCCCACACCCGCGGCAATGACCACCGCACCGGCGCTGAGCCGCGTGCCAGTCGAGGTCGCGACCAGAATCCTGCCGTCGGGTTGCGGCCGTACCTCGGTCACTTCCTGGCCCAGATGGAAGGTCGCCTTGAACGGCTTCGCCTGTTCCAGGAGCCGGTCGATCAGTTCCTGCGCACCGCATATGGGCAGCGCCGGGATATCGTAAATCGGCTTTTCGGGATAGAGCTCCGTGCATTGGCCGCCGACTTGCGTCAGTGAGTCGATGATGTGGGCGCTCATACCCAACAGCCCCAGCTCGAAAATTTGGAACAGGCCGACGGGGCCCGCGCCGATGATGACCACTTCCGCGGGCGTGGGTTCGGCTGAGGCTGCGAAAGCCGCTGATGTTTCCGGCATGGTAGACGAGATTCCTGGTTTTCAGCCCAAAACGGTCGCAAATTGTAGCTGAACCGGGGGCGCCGCCCCCGGACATCTTGAGAGCCGCCGGCGCGACCCTGGGCCATCCCCTACCCGGGACCCCTCGTCGATCGTGATCTGGCGCGCAAAGCGGCGTCCGGCGCGCCAAAGGCCGCCAGCAAGGGCTCGATTTGGCGGGGCAGGGGCACTCCGCGTCAGCGGATGCCTACGCGCTATGTGCCTGTTTTACCTAATATTAACCTAATATTAAATTGTATGATGTACGGACAGAAACATAGGAAGGTAATTCCATGCACGCTCAGGTCCACCCGTCCACCTCATCCAGCGACGGCGCCGCCAACGACGAAGGCGCTCGTGAATCCACCCGCCCCATCCGCGCCCTCAACCGGGGCCTGGAGGTGCTGACCCAGCTGAACCGCTTGGAGCGGGCTGCCATCAACACGCTGGCGAATGCCGTGGGACTGCCACGAACGACGACGTATCGAATACTCGAAACGCTGCGCCTTGCCGGCTACGTCGAGCGCGATGCCCACGACGATTGCTACCGGCCAACCATCATGGTCCGCGCCCTGTCGGACGGCTTCGACGATGAAGCCATGGTCGCCCACATCGCCAAGCCGCATCTGGCGGCGCTGTGCGCGGCCATCGTCTGGCCCATTGCCATTGCGACACCCGCGGGCGGCGCGATGATGATTCGTGAGACCACCGATTTGCAGAGTCCCTTGGCATTGGAGCAGTACGGTGCCGGAATCCGCGTCCCCATGCTCACCTCCGCGGCCGGGCGCGCCTATCTGGCCTTTTGCACTGCACCGCAACGCGAGGCCCTGCTCGAATTGCTGTCGCGTTCGTCGTTACCGGAAGACCGCCTGGCGCGCAGCCGCACGGATGTCGAGAAAATCCTCCATGAAGTCCGCACCCAGGGCTATGCCACGGCCCAGCGTGCGCGGCGCGTATCCGAGGAGACCAGCCTCGCCATTCCCGTGCGCGCCCAGGATCAAGTGGTGGCAACGATATCCGTCCGCTTCGCCGCCACTGCGGTGCCTTTACGCACCGCGATCGAGCAGTTCTTACCGAAAATGAGCGAAGCTGTCGGCAAGATCGAGGCAGAGTTCGAAAACCGCAAGCGCGCGGCGGCGTCCGCCGAACGTTGAGGCGGCACGCGCTCGGCGGCGCGAGACGCGCCATTCCCGCCCCTAAGCTCCGGGAAGGCCGGGCATAGGCCCGCTGTACCCCTACTTCTTCAATGCCTTGCCGACACCGCCGGAAATCAGCGACGTCACATCGAGAAGCGCCCCCGCGACGCCAAATTTTCCCGACGCGGCGAGGTATCGAGGCCGCCAAACGGGCAAAAACTTCTCCTTGTACTTACGCAGACCCTCGAAGTGATAGAACGTTTCGCCATAGCGCTGCACCATGCGGCCCAGCTTGTGCCAGGTCGGCGCCAGCGCGTGCTCCTCCAAGCCGGAAAGCGGCGCCATGCCGAGACTGAACCACTGATACTTTTGCCCCTGGCCAAAGAGAATGCTCTCCACCAGCAGAAAATCGATGACTCCCTTGGGAGCCGCGTCGCTGTAACGCATCAAGTCGACGGAAAGTTCCATGTCGACGCCGGCGCGCCAGAGATTGGCGAAGGCGACGATGACGCCCTCGCGGCGCACGACGGCGCAATCGAAGTGCGACAAGTAGCGCTCGTCGAAATACCCCAGGGAAAAACGCTTCTCACCCGCCTGCTTCTCCTTCAGCCAGGAATCCGACACGGCGCGCAATTGCGGCAGGATTGCCGGCACGTTCTCGCGCGGCACCACCTCGAACACGGCACCGTCGCGGGCGGCCCGCCGATGCATCTGGCGCAGATCCGCACGTCCCGCGCCCTCGAGAGAAAAGGCGCGCAGCGGCACGCGCGCCTCCTCGCCGAGCTTGCTCAAGGTCAATCCCAAGTCGATGTACAGGGATAAATTGTCCGGCGCCACCTGGTAGAACACCGGCGACACGGCCATGCCGTCGCAGGCCTCCAGAAAATCCCAGGCCAAGGGCTCGCACAGCACGGCGGGCCCCACCGGATCGCCCATGCACACCCAGCTGCTGCCCGATGCCTGATACATGATGAATGCGGTTCGATCGTCGTTGAACATCAGATGCTTGTCGCCGAGAAGGGCCAGATTCGCATTCGAGTCGTGGCCGTTCGCAATCAACACCTCGGCCTGCTCCAAGTCGTCCTTGCCCGGATTGGAAATCGGCGGCTTCGAGGGGCGCAACAAGCGCCACAGCGCATAGGCCGCGGCAACCACGGCGGCGACCACCAGGGCGCGCAAGCTGCGCGGTGCCGATGCGTCGAACTCGAATTGCCACCACAGATCCTTCTCGTACGGAACGTGGCGGTAGGCGAACAGCACCAGCCAGACGGCGGTGCCGAGCACCAGCAGCACCGCGACGATCCAAGGTCCCGAGAAGCGCTGCTCGATCAGCGAGGCGCGGCGGCGAAACCGCGCGCGCGCCGACACCAGCAGCACGATGACCGCGGTCAAGATGACGGCTTCTTCGTAGTCGAAACCCTTGAGCAGCGACAGCAGCACGCCCGCACACAGCAGCCAGATGGTGAGCCACCAGGCCGCGTCGAGGCGCCGATACAGACCGTTCGCGAGCACCAGCAAACCGATGCCCACGGCGCTGCCGAGCAAGTGCGACAGTTCGAGTATGGGCAGCGGTACGAAACGCCGCATCCAGTCCAAGCGGTTGCCGATACCCGGGGTCGAACCGGAAAACAGCAGCACCGCTCCCGCTCCGAACACGGCGATGGCGCTCGCCTGCGGCGTCACCGCGGAGAGCCAGGTTCGCCCCAACCGAGCCAGGCGTACCATCGGGCCGCGATGCACCCAGACCTCATGCCCGCCCAGCAACGCGAGCGCCACCGCAAAGGGCGCGAAGTAATAAATGATGCGATAGGCGAGCAACGCCCCCAGCAACAGATCCGGCGGCACGGAGCGGAACATCAACAGCAATACCGACTCGAACACCCCCACCCCGCCCGGCACGTTGCTGATGACTCCGGCCGTGATCGCGATGAGATAGAGTCCCGCGAAGGCGGCGAAACCGATTGCCGCCTGCGGCGGCAGCAATACGTAGAGCACGCCGGCGGCGCACAAGAGATCGGTGCAGGCCACCGCGATCTGGGCGAACGCGATGCGCGCGCTCGGCACCGGAATGACGATCCTGCGGTAGCGCAGGGATTCATGGCGCGAACACGCGAGCCACAGATAGGCGCCGACGGCGCCCAGCAGAACGCAGCCCGCCAGCACGACCAGAGCCGGATGGACGTGCAGCACCGAGCCCGATAGGCCGGCCTGCGACAGCAGCGAGAATCCGAGCAGCACCGCGGCGCCGAGCACGAACGTCAAGGTGCCGAAGGCGATGACCGTGCCGATCTGCTTCGCCGTGAGACCCAGCGGCGAATAAGCCCGATAACGAATCGCGCCCCCGCTCACCGTGTTCAGCCCGACGTTGTGGCCGATCGCAAAGCCCATGAACGAGATGAGCGCGAGCCGGGGATAGGGCACCTTCGCACCGGCGAACCGCAGGCCCAGCGCGTCGTACAGGGTCAGGCAGCCGTAGCCGCAGAACGCCAGCACCACGGCCCCCAGCAATCTTGCCGACGGAATGGCGTGGACGTGCGCCAGAATGTCCTGCCAGCGGTATTGCGCAATGACGTGGTGCAGCCAGAACAGCGCCAGCCCAAAAAGAGCGATCCCGAGGAGGGTCGTCCAGGCCGGAACCCTGCGAATTGTGTGTGGAACTGTCAAGCTGCCTATCGTAGCAGGGCGTCCGCGGGACGGGTGCGGCCGCCGCCGCCACTTCCTGTCGGAAAACGCTCGGGTTGGTTAAGATGCTCGGAGTTGTTCATTAAAGGGTAACGCACGCATGAGTTCCGCCACTGATGGCCGCCAGGCAACGATGGACTCGACACAGATCTACCTCGAGGAAACCTTCACCGACCGACGGGTGGGTACCATCCGCCGCTTGACGCCGGTGACAGGGACTGGATTGCCGGACCCGGCGCGTGCCGTGATATTCGTGGGGCAGGCCCAGGTCATGACCCCGATGGGCGCGGTGCCCATCAGCTTCGAACTGGACTCCTCGACCCTCGACGGCGCGATCGCGAAATTTGGCGAAGCCGCCGAACAGGCCGTGCAACAGACCATGCGCGAACTTCAGGAAATGCGCCGCGAGCAGGCCTCCTCCCTGGTCATTCCCGACGGCGCCGGCGGCGGTTTACCCGATCCGAGCGACCTGTTGGGCCGCGGCCGACCCCGCCGCTAGGGTTCAGGGCCGCCGCTAGGTCGGGGCCGCCGCTTCCAGCGTTTCCCAGCGCACCAATGCGGTCTCGAGTTCCGAGACCACCGACTGCAATCGCTGCACGGCCGCAGCCGCCTCGGCCGGGCTGCGCCGGAATAGCTCGGGGTCCGCAATGACAGCCCCCAGCTCAGCCTGCTCGACCTCGAGGCGCTGAATCGTGCCGAGGCTGGTCTCGAGTTCTCGCTGCTCCTTGTAAGACAGCTTGCGCGGCTTGGCGGGCGGTCTGGCGGATGACGGTGCGGCCGTGGCAGGCCCCGCCGCCGACGCCATTCGTGGCTCGGCCGTTCGCGCCGCCGAGGCAGGGGCCCTCGCCACTCGACGCTGCCGTAGCCAATCGCTGTAGCCGCCCACGTATTCATTGACGCGGCCCTCGCCTTCGAAAACCAAGGTGCTGGTGACCACGTTGTCGAGAAAGGCGCGGTCGTGACTGACCAGCAGCAACGTACCGGCGTAATTCGCGACCATCTCTTCGAGCAGGTCCAAGGTCTCGGCGTCCAGATCGTTGGTGGGCTCGTCCATGACCAGCAGATTGCTGGGCTTGGCGAACAGGCGCGCCAGCAGCAGTCGATTGCGCTCGCCGCCCGACAGCATGCTCACGGGCGCGTGCAAGCGCTCCGGCGGAAACAAGAAATCCCGCAGATAGCTCGACACGTGGCGCGGCTGACCGTCGATGACGATGGTCTCGCCGCTGCCCCCGGTGACGTTGTCCATGATGGACGCTGACGGATCCAACTGCTCGCGCTGCTGATCGAAATAAGCCGCCTGCAGGGACGTGCCGCGGCGAATCGATCCCGCGGTCGGCTCCATCTCGCCCATCAAGAGCTTGATGAGCGTGGACTTGCCGCAGCCATTCGGTCCGATGATGCCGATCCGATCGCCGCGCATGATGCGCGCGGAAAAATCGGCGATGACCGTGCGGTCGCCGAAGGTCTGCGTGACATTCTTCGCTTCGAAGACCAGCTTGCCCGAAGCGCCCGCTTCCTGCACGCGCACGTCGACCTGGCCGATGCGCTCGCGCCGTTCGCTGCGCTGCAGCCGCAGCTCTTTCAAGGCCCGCACCCGGCCCTCGTTGCGCGTGCGGCGTGCCTGCACGCCCTGGCGTATCCAAACCTCTTCCTGAGCCAGCTTCTTATCGAACAACGCCGCGTGCTTGGCTTCGTCCTCGAGCGCGGCACGCTTCAGCTCCACGTAATTGTCGTAAGTACCGGGCCACGCGCGCAGCTGTCCGCGGTCGAGTTCGACGATCCGCGTGGCGAGGCGGCGCACGAACGCCCGGTCGTGGCTGATGAACAGCAACGCGCCGTCGAAATCGAGCATCATATCCTCGAGCCAGGTGATGGCCTCGATATCGAGATGATTGGTGGGTTCGTCGAGCAACAGCAAGTCCGGCGCCGAGACCAGTGCGCGCCCCAGCATCACGCGGCGGCGCCAGCCGCCCGACAACGCGCTCATGGGCGCATCGCGATCGAGTTCCAGGCGGGAGATGACCTGGTCTACCTGGAGCTCCACTTCCCAGTCGCCGTCCGCGCCCGCCCGATGCGCGCCGCCCATGATGACGTCGAGAACGGTCTGATCGCTGGCGGGAGAGACTTCCTGGGCGAGAGTGGCCACCTTCGCGCCCGGGCGCACCCACACCTCGCCGCTGTCGGGAACGACGCCCCGGGTGATGAGCTGCATGAGCGAGGACTTGCCCTCGCCGTTGCGGCCGAGCAGACAGACGCGCTCGCCCCTGCGTATCTGCAGAGCGGCGTTGTCCAACAGGGGCTTGAGACCGAAGCTCAAGGAGACTTTATCGAGGCGTACGGTAGGCATGAAGCCCCCTATAGTATGCGATCGCGCGCCAAATAGCCGAAGACCCGATCCGCCACGAAAACGCGGGTATGCGTGGCCGGCATGCCCGCGGAAATTCTAGAAATTCAAGCCCAGCCCCAAGTCGAAGCGATTGAAGTCGCTGTTGACATGGAACCATTGATAGTCCGCTTTGAGCACCACGTGCGGCGTCGTGTAGAAATTCGCACCGACCGTCGACACCCGGTCGTGGTTCTGCGGCCAATATCCATAGTCTCCCGGTGTGCCGGACAGCGGCAGCAGCCCGGCGGGCACCGCCGGACCCGTGGTGCCCGCGTACCGGGATCCCATGTCATAACGCTCCCAGCGAACGAACGGTGCCAGCCGGTAGTCGCCGTGCTCCCACACCCCATACGCCGCCTGCAGGAAATAGCCGTAGAAATCGGACGGTATCGGGTTCGGCGAACCCGGATTCGAGGCGTTGGCCACACCCAGATTGCTGATCGAGCCGTGCGCATAGAGCGCGGAGAGGTCGAATTTGCCGGGAGTCCAGCGTACGTGCCCTTCCCACAAAGTCACGCGCTGATCGCCCAGAATCGGTGCATTCGGCGGAGCCGGCACTTTGACGGCGTTGCCGGTGAAGATGGCCCCGCCGACGGTGAGCCCGGGCACGCCGTAATATCCCAGCGCGATGTATTGGCTCAGGTTGTGAGCATTGGCGAGCGCGAGTTCCTGGTGCGTGGATTGCAGAGGCGCCACATCCTTGTCCTCGAGATCGAGTGCCGTGGTGTACTGCGGAAACTCCGGTGCGTAATCCCACTTCGACAGATCGAAGCCCGTGATCAATCCCGCGTTCCAGCTCAAGCCTAAGGGCGTATCGCCGTGCAAGTTGAAGCCCCCCTCGCGCCACGTGCTCGGAATGATGAGCGTCTCGACGAAGTTGCGTTGCACGCCGTAGAAGTTCGTGGGTTCATGGTGCTCGTTCAGCAAGCCGAACGGCATCAGGAACAACCCCGCACGCACGGTGACCGGATCGGCCAATTGGCGGTCGACGTAGAATTGCTCGACCTCGAATTCACCCACATCGCTGGCGGAGGAGACCGCGTGTTCGACTTCGAATTCCGAATTGAATTCGGTCTTCGAATCGAACGAATAGCCGATGCCGAACACCGCACGCGCCAGATCCGCCTCCGCCCGGCTGGGCACGCGGGATGGGCGCGTGTAATAGACCTCGCCGTATCCCCACAGTTTTACGTTGGAGAAGCCGGCGCCGCCGCTCACCGGCGTGCCGTTCGCGGCCGGGGCCGCGCCGACTGAGGCGGCGGCGGGCGGTGCCAGGTTGCCGGGAGGCGTGAGGCCACCGGCCGCTGCCGCATTGCCCGGCGGCGCCGCGCTGCCGGGGGCGGCCGGCGATGCCGCGACTTGCGGCTTCAGCATCTGCAGCAACGCCTGATTCTGCTCGGCCAGCTGCTTCATCTGCGCCTGTACGGCCTGCAGCTGCTGCTGCAGCGAGTCGATTTGCTGCTGCTCGGAACTCTTCGCCGGCGTATCCGCGGCCGAGGCGGTGGCCGCCGCCAGCAAGGCAGTGGCCATCAGCACTGCCGCGCACGGGCTTCTTGGGGTGCCGGATGTTCGAGCGGTGGTGTCGAGGATCATGGTGCGGTTCCTTGTTTGAGCGCCGCTGCGGTAGCGGCGGCAGTGGGCTGGCATTGCGCCGGAATGACGTAAGCGGAGGGATTCTTCGGGTCGTAGCCATCGGTCAGGGTGCATAGGAAGGCGACGAGATCGTCGATCTCGGCCGCATTCAGCGTCGGTGCCTGACCGCCGCCGAACGTGGGCGGCGTGTACGGCACCTCGACGATGTTGACGTTGGCGTCGTATTTCACCGGCAGGTCGTTGTATTCGTACAGGTCCGGCGTGCCGTCCGCCGCCGTGTAGAAGGTACCGCCGGGCATGTACGGATTGCCCCCGGGACCGGCGGCAACCGGATTGGGATTGTTTCCCGTGTTGTCGTTGACGTCGCGGGTGACGTACCACTCGACCACCTGGTGCAGGCCGCTGAACACGCCGTTGTGAAAATACGGCGTGGTCACGGCAATGTTGCGCAAGGTGGGCACTTTGAACACGCCGCATAGCGACGTGGTGGCCGCGAGATTGGGCCGCGCGTTGGCGTCGCCCACCGCCGGTACGAAGGGCCCGCACAGACCCAGGTCGTAGTAGGCATATTCGGCGTCGCTCGGCACATCCACCGGCAACAGCGCGATCGACAACGGCGCACCGTCGATCGGGCTCACCGCTTCCGCATTGTTCGCGGGAATCGCCCAATTGCGCGGAACGCCGATGTTATCGAAGGAGAAGTCGGTGAACAGCGCGTGGTCGCTGAAGCTCTGGCGCTGGCTCGGATGACACGCCGTGCAGTTGCCCTTGCCCGGATTGTTGTAGAGCGCCAACCCGTTTTGTTCCTGCGGCGTGAGCTGCGCGTGGCCCTGCAGGTAATAGTCGAATTTGCTGCTGAACGGATGAAACTCGTCATCTTGGGTTTCGTACGCGGCAATCGCCAAGCCCATGTCGTTCAGCGCGGTCTGCGGATCGCTGAGAGCGTCGTTGCCGTAGGCAGCGACGAACGCCGCCAGGGTGGCCGGGGAGTCCTGCAGCCGGCCAACGACCTCCCTGGCATCCGCATTCGCCATCTCGAACGACGTAACGAACGGCGCCTGCGCCTGCGCCGCCAGCGAGGAGGCCCGCCCATCGCGAAAGAAGCCGCCGACGGGGCCGCCGTCGAGCGAGAAAGGCGGCGTGAACGAGGCGTACATCAGGGAGGGGGCATTGCGAAACCCGGTCTGGTCCATGGTGCGTCCGCCGAGCGGCACCGGCAGCCCGTGGTCGGTGGCCGGATCGCCCGTGAAGGCGCGCGTAGGGACATGGCAGGTGCCGCAGGACTGGCGGCCCGAGGCCGACAAGCTGGCATCGAAGAACAGTGCCTTGCCCGCCACGGCAGCCAGCGACGGGGGGGCAGCGGCCGGGGTGGCGACCGTACCGCTCCCGCCGCACGCGGCGATGGCTGCCGCGAGCAAACACACGCTTGCGCGCTTGAGCCCGCTGCCGATTTTCTTTGCGATCATCCGCCTTCCTGTACGAGTCCTGTACGAGCCGCGTTGTTGCCCGCACTTCGATACGAAAACGAATGCTATCGATAATGATTCGCATTTGCAAGAACGCCCAGGCCTTGCGGCAACCGACGAAATGCCACGCACCGGCAACACCGATTTGCAATGATGCGAATCCCCATGGCTCAACCTTCAATCGGAGTCCCGTGAACTCGACCCTACGTCCACTGATCCTCGCCGGAATCGCCGCCGCCTTCGTTGCAGCCTTCGCGGCACCGGCACTCCCCCGCGGCACGCAGCCCAACAAAGCGAACGCCGGGTCGTCCACCGATACGCCGGAAATCAACAGCGGCCGCGACGCCCTGCGGCACATCGTGCAGGACCAATGCCTCGTGCATTGGACCAACAAGCACGACCCCGCCCCGTGCGAGCGCGTGTATATCTCCGATTCGCAGGTCGACAACTCAGGCTACGCCGTGCTCGCCGATCGCAAAGGCGGCGCACACTACCTGCTGATCCCCACGCAGACCATGGCCGGCGTCGAGAGCAGCGAGTTGCTCGATCCCGACACACCCAACTATTTCGCCGCAGCCTGGCGGTCGCGGGATCTCATCGCCAAATTCGTCGGCCACGACGTACCCAGAACCGCGGTGGGGCTTGCGATCAATACCGCGCACTCGAGGACGCAGGATCAGTTCCACGTCCACATCGAGTGCCTGCGGCAGGACGTTGCCGATTCGCTGCACGCCGCGGCGGAAAGCGTCTCCGATGTCTGGTCGCCGGTGATGGTGGCCGGCTCCACGTATCAGGCGCAGCGCATCGTGGGCGAGGGCTTGGAGGGTGCCAACCCCTTCGAGATGCTCGCCAATCTGAAACCCGACGTGCGCCACCACATGGGCGATTACACCTTGGTGGTGGCCGGCATGCAGTTCAAGAGCGGTCCAGGCTTCATCGTGCTCACCGGTACCGGGCCCACCGGCGAATTGTTGCTGGACGCGACCTGCGCCGTTGCGGGTGCCGGTGGGTGAACGAACCCTGGTGGCTGGACATGAGCAGGGAACTGCGCGCCATCTCGCAGACCGGCCTCACCTTTTCCACGGACCCGTTCGACCGCCAGCGCTATGAACGCATCCGTGAACTGGCGGCGGCGCTGGTCGCGCAAGGCTCGGAGCACGGCACCGCGGAAATTCTCGATCTGTTCCTGCGCGATGCCGGCTATGCGACCCCCAAGGTGGATGTGCGCGGCGCAGCCTTTCGCGACGGACGAATTCTGCTGGTGCGCGAAATCAGCGACGGCCGTTGGACCATCCCCGGAGGTTGGGCGGACGTCAATCAGACCGCCGCCGAATGCGTGGTGCGCGAGGTCGCGGAAGAGTCGGGATTCATCGCGCGTGCCGCCAAACTGGCCGCCGTTCACGATTACGGCAAGCGCAATCCGACCCGCCACCTCGACTCCATCTACAAGCTGTTCTTCATCTGCGAATTGATCGGCGGCGACGCCCGTCCCAGCACGGAGACCAGCGAGGTCGCGTTCTTCGCGCGCCAGGAACTGCCGCCGTTGTCGTTGGGCCGCACGACGGCGCAACAGATCGACCTTGTGTTCCGCCACGCGGAACATCCCGAGCTACCCACCGAGTTCGATTGACCGGCGCCGCAACACGAACGGCGCGAGCTACGCCGATACGTAGTTGAGCAGGAACAGCACCGCGGCGAGCGCGACGATCTGCTCGAAGGTGCCGCTCACGATCAAGGCGGTAAAAAAACCGCGGATGTCGGGCAAGCGGAGCTTGTTCGGTAGGCGCCGCCTTGCATGGTCGCGCACATTCCGCACCATTTGAATCGCCGCAGCGTTGGCCAACGGGGATATGGCGTACCATAGAACCCCCAGTTATCAGAAAGAAAGCCCATGGACGACAACCCGTTGCGAGAGGAGTTCGACACCGGCCTGAGCAAGATCAGACAGGAGATCAAGAGCCGTTTGGTGCCGCACGGCCTGTTCGGCAGCGTCACGCAAGTCGACATCGACCCGACGGAGCGGGGGCCCGCGGGGTCGAAGATCGAAATCATGGTCAAGGGCCGCACCGTCGGCCGGTCGTTCGATCGTCGGCAGATCGAAGCCTGCCGGTTGCGGGTGGGCGGCGAAGTTCTGGCCGGCATCATCGCCATGGTCGACGAGGTGTCGGCTTAAGTCTCGGGCGGCGCGATGCAATACGACGATCTCGAAGTTCTGCAGGAACGCCGGGCTCCGCATCGGGTCTGGAACTGGAACTGACCGAAAGTCTCGTCATGGAGAACGTCAGCCACAGCATCGTGAGCTTGCGTTCGATTCGCGCCTTGGGTATCACGATCGCAATCGACGATTTCGGAACCGGTTTCTCTTCGCTCAGCTACCTGTCCAAACTCCCCGTCGATACCCTCGAGATCGACCGCTCCTTCATCGCCGACATGGTCGCCAGTACCGAGGGATTGACGCTGGTATCGGTCATCATCAATCTGGCTCACGCGCTCAAGCTCAAAGTGGTGGCTGAAGGCGTTGAAACCGACGCACAACTGCGCGAGCTCCGGCTGCTGCGATGCGATGAAATGCAGGGGTATCTATTCGGCAAGGCCGTGCCAGCCAAGCTATTTGAAGAAGCCTATCTGACTCGACCTCTTGCCGAGCAATCCGCTCCCATAGGCTTTGGCCTCATTACCGACAACCACGTAGACGATCGCCGTGGGATCCGGCGCGCTCTCGGCGATGGCGCCTCAACACCTTAGCTGGCCTGAAGCTCCCTGGAGCCCAGCGCAGTGCCGCGTAGCAGCAATTCACCGCAATTCCACCCGGTCAATGGTCGGCTGAAATAATACCCTTGACCGAAGGGACAGTCATGGACCTGCAGGAACGCCAATTGCTCGGGAGTTTCCACGCCCTCCGCGACAACTTTCATATGCAAACTCTTGCCCATGCCGATCACCGCGCCCACGATGCTTGCGTCTCCCGTATTCGTCGTAACGCTTCCGACGAACGATCGATCGATCTTGAGGGTGTCGATCGAAAAGCGCTTCAGGTGATTGAGACTCGAGTAGCCAGTGCCGAAATCGTCGAGAGCGAGCTTGACACCCAGTCGCTTCAATTCATGGAGGGCTGCGGATGTGGACGTCGAATCCGCCATCAGAAACGTTTCGGTCAGCTCCAGCTCCAGCAAGTGGGGGTCCAAGCCGGTTTCTGCCAGTACTATCCTGACTTGCTTCAGAAAATCCTTTTCATGCAATTCCACCGCGGAGATATTGACCGCGACCTGAATTGGCGGCAAGCCCATATCCTGCCAGGCTTGAGCTTGGTGACACGCTTGCGCGAGCACCCAGCGACCGATCGGCACCATGAGTCCGCACGCTTCTGCGATGGGAATGAAATCATCCGGAGGCACGAAGCCGAGGTCCGGATGCAGCCAGCGTATGAGCGCTTCGACACCCACGATGCGGCCCGTCGCCAGACTCACCTTCGGTTGATAATGCAAGCTGAATTCGTCCCGCTCCAAGGCATGGCGAATGTGGTCTTCGAGGGACCGACGCTTTGCCGCGCGCAGATTCAGCTCCTGCTTGAACCATTGATAATTGTCGCGCCCGCTCTCTTTGGCGTCATACATCGCAAAGTCGGCGTGCTTCATCAATGTTTCCGGGTCCATTCCGTCATCGGGATAGGTTACGATTCCAATGCTGGCTGTTATGTGCAACCCGTTCTCGTCGATCCGGTGCGGGGTGCGCAGGGCCTCGAGTATCTTGTTCGCGCAGACACTCGCGTCCGTCGAGTGGGCAATCTCGGATAGTAAGATCACGAACTCGTCGCCGCCTTGGCGGCTTACCGTGTCTGAGGCGCGTACACAACCGAGCAAGCGCTGCGCAATCGACTGCAACAAGCGATCGCCGATCACGTGTCCCAGGGAATCGTTTATGTGCTTGAACCGGTCCACATCCAGGAATAAGACGGCGAGTCGGCGCTGATGGCGGCGGGCAAGGGACATCGCCTCAGCCAGCCTATCGTTCAATAGCATTCGGTTCGGCAGATCGGTCAACCCATCATGCTGCGCCAGGTATGACATTCTGAGAGTGGTCGCCCTGGCTACGCTTACGTCGTGAAACACCATGACGGCACCGGTGACCCGCCCGTGTCGATCGTGAATGGGGGCCGCCGAATCTTCGACGGGGAATTCGGTCCCGTCTCGGCGTATCAATACGCAATTTGGAGTGAGGCCCAGCGTCTTGTTTTCCTGAATCGCACGCGACATCGGATTGCGGGCTTCCGATCGGCTGGCGCCGTCGATGATTCGGAACACCTCTTCGAGAGGATGGCCGGCGGCCTCCGATTGCGACCACCCGGTCAGGGATTCCGCGACTACATTGAGGTATGTCACCTTTCCCGCCATATCGGTGCTCAAAACCGCATCGCCAATGGAGTTGAGCGTCACCTGGGCGCGGTCCTTCGCCTCGTACAGAGACTCCAGGTTCGCCGCACGTTCGATCATGCTCGCGACAGCCTTTGGCCATAAATAGGCATCGAGGCGGTCCTTCAGAAAGTACTCCTGGGCGCCGCGCTGCACCGCCGACTTGGCAACCGGTTCATCCTGAGGGGCGGTAAGAACCAGGATGGGGACCTCTGGCATCGCCTGGAAAAGTTTATCGAACGTTTCAATTCCACTGCTATCCGGCAGAAAGAGATCCACGAGTATCGCGGCGATGCGTGCGGCGTGGGGCTTCTCGGCGCTCTTGCGGCGACCCAGGACTCTGAGCCCTTCAGCGCAACGCCGAACCCAAAGCACCCGGAATGAGCCGTCGCTGGAATAGGTCAGTGCATCTCGCAACGCGCCGGCGCCTGCACTATCGTTCTGAATGAGTAGTATGTTGTGCACTTCTCGACGGCGGCATCCATGTCTCGGAGCACCATGATGCAATCATGGTCGAGCGCCCGTCTGTGCGGCGCCCAACATACTCAACGTACGCCTAACTGCGAACGCACGTGCGGCGACGCAGCGGGGGATCTCGACGGTTCGGAGGAACGGGTTCCCACTCGCCGCCGCCTCCATCTCACCGCCTCGGTCGTCTAAAGGGGCATCTCCCATCTGCAACGCTGTATCCATATCCGACCGCTCCAGGAGGTCTAAACAGTGTATAAACTAGATGAAGGGAGCCGCGACGCCAGGGACGGGAGTCCGCCCCCTCCTTCTCCGCCATTCTTACCGGGTGTCTAATCCTATGAATCTTCAACTCGTACAACCGCAGATAGCTCGATCACAGCGGAGTTATTGCGAATGATATTTCCGCCCGCAGGTCTGGGTCATCTGAGGTGCGTATGACGCAAACCAACCGCGTGGCCTTCCTCGGCAATTCCCTCCCTCGCCGCTGCGGAATTGCGACGTTTACGACCGATCTGCAACAGGCCGTTGCCAATTGTCGCGCGAACATACAAACCGCCATCGTGGCAATGACAGATCATCATCATCCCTATGACTATCCCGCGGCCGTCGGGCTGCATATCAATGATGGGCTTCTTGCCGAGTACGTAGGAGCAGCCGACTTCCTCAACGGAGGCCAGTTCCAAGTGGTCAGCTTGCAGCATGAATTCGGCATATTCGGCGGCGAGGCCGGCAATCATGTGCTAGCGCTGCTTTCGCGGCTGACTATCCCGGTCGTCACGACTCTGCACACGGTGCTCGCGGAACCGAGACCGGTGCAGCGTAGCGTGCTGAGTCGCATCGTCGAGGCCTCATCCACGGTCATCGTCATGGCAGAGAAGGCTCGCGACTTGCTGCGCACGGTCTACGGCGTGCCGGCGGATAAGATCGAGGTTATTCCGCACGGGATTCCTGACTCTGCTTTCGTTGAACCCGACGCAGCCAAGGTCAAGCTCGGTTTCGGCCGCAAGCCGGTAATTTTGACGTTTGGCTTGCTCTCTCCCAACAAAGGCATCGAGGTCATGATCGATGCCATGCCTTCGATCTTGAAAAGCCGGCCCAATGCGGTCTATGTGGTCCTCGGTGCGACGCATCCGAACCTCGTTCGGCATGAAGGAGAGGCGTATCGCGAGAGCCTGATTGCCCGCGCAAGTGCGCTGGGCGTCGGGGCCCACGTGGTTTTTCTCAACCGTTTCGTCGACCAGGGCACATTGCTCGACTTCATCTCCATGTGCGATATCTATGTCACGCCGTATCTCAACGAGGCGCAGATGACCTCGGGAACATTAGCCTACAGTTTTGGGCTTGGGAAAGCGGTGGTTTCGACTCCCTACTGGCATGCGCAGGAACTTTTGGCGGAGGGGCGCGGCGTCCTGGTGCCGTTTGGCGATGCAGCCGCCATCGGGTCCGAAATCGCAGGATTGCTTACCGACGAGACCCGGCGGCAGGCGATGCGAAAGCGCGCTTACTCGAGCAGTCGCTCGATGACATGGGAGCGGACGGCGGACCGTTACATGAGCGTCTTCGACAAGGCTCACCGCATGCGTCCGCTCAAGGTCGTTCCGTTGCGGCAGGAAAGGACAGTCCTGCCGGGCAGCCCAATCGCGCCGCCAATGCGACTGGATCATTTCTTGTCCATGTGCGACGACACAGGGCTTCTCCAACACGCGGTCTGCTCCGTCCCCGATCGCCTGCACGGCTATTGTGTCGACGATAATGCCCGCGCCTTGCTGGTCGCTTGTGCGCTCAACGTGTCGGGCGAAGAGCGCTTACCCGAAACCCTGACATCGCGCCTGGCCGCCTTCGTTCAACACGCATGGAACCCGGCAACGAGGCGCTTTCGCAACTTCATGACCTACGATCGCCGCTGGCTCGAGACCATGGGATCGGAAGACTGCCATGGGCGTACTCTCTGGGCTTTGGGTGAATGTGCACGGAGCGATGCGACCGAAGCGCGCCGGCAATGGGCAGCCTCCTTGTTCGCCGAAGCCCTACCGACGACGGAATCGTTTTCCTCGCCGCGGGCCTGGGCCTTCACCCTCCTTGGATTGGACGCCTACTGCAGCGTCGCCGCGAAAGACTCCTACGCCGGCGAAATCCGGCATATCCATGCCGAAAGATTGATGACGATCCTGTCATCCGTCGAAACCAGCGATTGGGTATGGTTCGAGGAGGGGCTTGCCTACGATAACGCGCGATTGCCGCAGGCCTTGATCGTCACAGGCGCGGCGATCAGCGCGCCCGGCTACGTTGCGGCCGGCTTGAGGGCCTTGCGTTGGCTCATGAGCGTCCAGACGTCGCCGACCGGCCTGTTCCGACCGATCGGCTCCGACAGCTTCGGGGACAAGCGCACGCAACCGCGAGCATTCGATCAACAGCCTCTGGAGGCCACGGCTACGATCTCGGCATGCCTCGCCGCGTGGCGCGCGGACGACGACATCAAATGGACGGACGAGGCCGCTCGGGCATTTGCCTGGTTTCATGGCAAGAACGATCTTTCCTCTCCGCTGGTCGACGAGGCCACGGGAAGCTGCCGCGACGGACTGCATCCCGATCGCGCGAACGAAAACCGGGGAGCCGAATCCGTCGTATCCTATCTTCTGAGCCTGGCAGAGATTCGCCAGCTTGCTCGTCTGGTTGGCGATCGCGGGAGGCCTGTGCCGCTCTTCGCCTTGAGTGCCTGAAGACACGGGATTTTTTGCTTCGGCCTCCGGACTCAATCAAGGCGCGACGGCACCGGCATCTGCTTCCAGTCGCGCCGTGGTACAAAGCGCCGGCGGAAGAGTTCGCCGCCCACTTGCCGGTCCTTCATCTATTGCTGCGCTACACGCAAGCGTTGATTGCGCAGGTGCCCGTCATGCCGGGTGCATTCAATCAGGTGATCTTGAATATATTGGTGAATGCAGCGCATGCCATCGGCGAGGTCGTCGCCGATGCGCCGCTGGTCAAGGGCAAGATTACCCTGTCGACCCGCAAAATCGGAGACATTGTGGAGATCCGGATCCAGGACACGGGCGGCGGCATACCGGAAAACATCCGGGACCGGATATTCGATCCTTTTTTCACGACCAAGATCGTCGGTATTGGCACCGGTCAGGGGCTCGCCATTGCACACGACGTAATCGTGAAAAAGCATCGGGGCTCGATTTCCGTAGAAAGCCAGGATGGCATCGGTACTACTTTCATCGTTCGCTTGCCGCTCAAGCTCGAAGAAACGGCCGTAGCGGCCTGAATCAATGTCGGATACACACCCGCTCGGAGCGCTGGATCAATGATTCGTATCGTTTTTGTCGACGACGAAATCAACGTCTTGCAAGCCATGCGCCGCACCCTGCACGGGATGCGGCATGAGTGGGACATGGAATTCGTCTTGAGCGGCGCCGCCGCCTTGGAAGCCCTGGCAAAGGCGGCCGCCGACGTTCTCGTTTGCGACATGAAAATGCCGGGAATGGACGGATGGCACGTCCTGGCATGAGAGCGCAGGATTCAGTCATGAAGAACTCTGGCAGCACAGCCTGCTGACGGGAATGGCAGCGCGCTCGATCGCGCTTCAAGAGGATTTCTCTGCTGCGGTGGCCGAAGAGGCGTTCCTTGCCGGAATACTGCATGATGTGGGTAAACTCATTCTCGCGACCCGGCTCGCCAATGGAGGCATCGACTCGACGTCGACTCGGGCTGAGGACCTCGCGCAGATTCGCAATCACCACGCCGAAGTCGGCGCTTATCTCTTGGGTCTATGGGGCTTTCCCACGCCGATCGTTGAGGCAGTCGCATTTCATCATTTACCGAGTCAGGCATCCGGCACCGGCCGGCGTGACATGGCAACCCTCCAACTCGAACAACAGGCTGCGCGTCGCACCACCCGTTATGTTCGGGAGAGTACATAGCAGTTACGCGTGTTTGCGTATCCAAAATGACCCAACCGTCGACTATTGTGAGGGCTACTTCGCTCCGTAAGAGACGCTTTCAATGTCCACAACGGCTTCGCATTCGATCCCGATGCCGCAAAACCTGCTGCTCGCGGCGCTTCCCGCTGCGGAATGGGCGTGGGCGGGGCGGAATTTCAAACCGATCTTCATGCCGCTCGGCAATGTGCTCTATGAGCCTTCCAGGCTCGCCAATCACATATTTCTCCCAACGACATCGGTCCTTTCTGTTTCGTGCCCAATGACCGACGGCCGGGCAGATGCGCTGACCCTCGTAGGTCGTGAAGGGTTCGTCAGTGTCGAGGTCTTCCTGGGCGGCGGCTCGGCTACGTGCCGGGCGGTGGTACTGAGTGAGGGCTGGGGCTATCGAATCAGGCGCGAGCTGCTAGACCAGGCGTGCGCGCAGGGTGGCTCGATGCGCAGCGTACTGCTGCGATATGCGCAGTCTTACATCACTCAAGTGGGGCAAACAATTTCGTGCAATCGGCACCACTCGATCGTTCAACAGTTGTGTCGATGGCTGCTCATGTTCATGGATCGCCAGGCGTCGGACCAACTGCCCCTAACCCACGAACACATCGCCGAGCTCATGGGCGTCCGACGAGAGAGCGTGACGGAGGCGGCTCGCAAGCTTCAGATCGTCGGATGCATTCGCTACCAGCGCGGCCACATCTGGGTGATCGATCGGACCGGCCTGGAAGCTCGTTCCTGCGAATGCTACCGCATTGCCAAGCGGGAAACCGATCGTCTGCTGGAGATGTCTCGATCTGCCAAAATCGCGATCACTCAGGCGGCGGTCGACCGAGTTCGCCGCGGGCCGTCAGAGCCCTCCACTCGCCATGCAGCTTCTAGTTTTGCCTGAGACCTAAAGGGAGACACACCATGCTGTACACCATTGCGGTCATATTAATCGTCCTCTGGATTCTGGGTCTCGTCACCTCGTACACGATGGGCGGCGTCATTCACGTCCTCCTGGTCATCGCGGTGGTAATGATTCTGATTCAGGTCATTCAAGGCCGCCGTCAATAATGGATGGGAACTGAGGCCGCCGGGTCGCCTTCGAGATTAGGAATGCTCCAGCTCATGTTAACGTAGTCACCGAAGACGCAAGCGCTGCTTCGACCGAAGCTGCAGAACGGGGTCAGCAGCCGGAGTTCGGCCCCGCCGATCAGAATGAGGCTCTTTGCAACCACACGATCAACGCCACTTGGAACGTCCCATGTGCCTGACGGCGGCCGCCGCGTATGTGCGCGAACGAACAGAGGAGGGTGTCGATGGCGCGCACACTGGCGTATGAACACTACAACCCTAACGTATCCAGGAAATAAGCTCATGAGTGAATATCTCGACGCCATCATCTACATTGATCGCCATCAGGCGAAGGTCTTTCACGTCAGCGCCACGGATGAAGTCAAGCTCGTATTCGAGCATACCTCGGCACAACGCCAACATCACCGGGCGGATCACGAAGACAGTACCGAGCATGCCGTGGATGACGAGTTTTTGCATCGTATCGTGGGGTCGCTCGATCATACCGGCCACACACTGATTGCCGGTCCAGGCAATTCGAAATTCGAGTTGCAGACCTATATGGCGCGCCACAAACCGGATCTTGCTGCGCGCATATCGGGCGTCGATACTCTGGATGATTCAAGGGACAGCAGTATTGTCGCGATGGCACGGCAGTTCTTTCGCAAGCGCGGCCACCGGCATACGACGTCGCCGGAACCGAGCTTCAGGCACAATGACGAGCCGTTCAAGTCCTGAAGAGGCTAATTAATTTTAAGACGGCGAAAAGCCGGAACCTTCACAAAATCGAAAATGACCGCAAATGCAATTGCTGCCGCAAGCGCGCCAGCGACGATGAGAATCGGCAACGGCTGCATCGCGATTCCTGCCACCGATAATGTCGAGGCGATCAGGACATCGGCCACTGACGAAAGGACAACCCAGCGGCTTGGACGGGAGGACCACAATCGCCGTCGTTCCCGATTATTATACGTAGTTGCCTGGTTACCGAACACAATCAACACAAAAGCCAAGGTCCTTAACGTTTCGAGGTCTAATCCGATGGAGTATTTGCCGTAAGCCAATATGGCAGTGCAAAAAGACAATTCGCCAATGCCCATCAGGATGCCTGCAAGCGTCAGGCTGCGTACCCTCCAGGTATTGGGGATCGCCGAGGGCCGTACGTGATCCGTGGTTAGCGACATGCCGAGGAAGTCGCCGGTGATCATGATGATCACCATCAGCATGGGCGTAAGAATCGCGTGTCCCGTCATGACCAGTGCCGCGGCCAAGAAAAGCACTTGTACGATTTTCTTGGTTATAGAATTTAGCGTGTAAGTGAGGATGCGCTGAAAGATCAGGCGCCCCTCGTTGACTGCGGCTACGATGCCCGCGAGCCCTGGTTTCGTCAGCACCATGCCGGCGGCGGATTTGGCGACATCCGTGGCGGTCGACACGGCAATGCCGATTTGCGCTTGTCGGAGCGCAGGCGCATCGTTCGCGCCGTCACCGCACATGCCAACGATGTGGTCGCTCTTCTGAAACGCCTTGACGAGCTTGTATTTGTCCTCAGGCAACACGCCGGCAAACACTGAGAACTGTTCTGGCCGCACGTCGGCAGGAATCGGGCCGGGAGGACAGATGGCGCCGTCGAGTCCGACCGTATGCGCCACGATCGCAGCAGTCGCTGCCGCATCCCCCGTGACCATGACTGTTCGTACCCCCAAAGCGCGCAACGCGGTCACGAGGCCTGGCGAGTCTGCGCGGGCTGGATCGCTTAGGGCAATAAGTCCAACCATCTTCATGGCGCCCGTGGGCCCAGAGGCAACCGCAAGAACTCGAAAGCCCTGCTCCTCGAGTTCCTTCGCCGCCGCACCCGCCGTCGCCGATACAGGCGCCAGGCTCACGATGGTGGAAAACGCACCCTTCACGACCCGCTGGGTGGTGCTGCTCGAGTCCGCAAACGTTGCCTCAGAGGTCTTGTTCGATGGGTCGAAGGGAATGAAGCTCATTAAGCGCAGCGTTTCGGATAACTTCTGACGCGCCGCTGCAGCCCGAATCGCCGCATCGACAGGGTCTTGACCGCCATCGGAACTTGCCATGGCCGCAAAGGCGAGAACGTGCACCTCATCGAAGCCCGGCAACGGGTGAACGTTCGTCACCGTGAGTTCGTTTTGCGTCAGCGTGCCGGTTTTGTCAGCGCACAACACGTCCATGGATGCTGCCTCGTCGACTGCCGAGAGGCGGGTGGGCAGCACGCCGAGTTTTGCCAGCGCTCGTGCGCCAAGCGCGGAAGCGAGTGTAAAAGTCGCCGGCAGCGCGACGGGTATTGATGCAAGGATCCCGGTCAGCGCGAGAGGAATGATATCGATTACGGGCATGTGCAGAAAATAGGCGTAACTCACCATCAGCACGATAATGACGCCATTGCAGGCGGCGAGATTGCGCACCACGCGAAATACGGCTATTTGCTGTGAGCTGACGACGTGCGCGGTACGCACGAGCTCGGCGGTCCGACCAAATTTGGTGCGTGCCCCGGTCGCCGTGACTTCGGCCACCGCCTCGCCCCGTCTTACCAATGCGCCTGCATAGGTTTGCACGCCAGCACCCGCTTCCATGGGCACCGATTCGCCCGTCAGCATCGACTGGTCGAGCAGGATCTCCCCCGCCGTAATGTGCACATCCGCGGCCACCACCGCGCCCATGGAGAGTTTCACCAGGTCGCCTTGCACCAGGTCGGCGGCAGGCACTGTTTTCCACGTGCTGTCGCGCCGCACCGAGGCGTTGAGGGCCAGCCGGGATTTCAGGGCGGCAAGGGTGGCTTGAGCTCGGCTCTCCTGAAGAAATCCGAGGGCTGCATTAAAGATCAGAAGAAAGCCAATGATCGCCGCCTCGACATATTTGCCGAGAATCAACTCGAGGCCAACTGCGGCCTCGAGCATCCAGGGGACGGGTGCCCAGAATTTCTCGAGCACCATGCGCAAGGGATGAAGTGCGGTATCGGGCATTGAGTTCGGCCCGGATTCCATTAAACGGCGCTGTGCCTCTGCGCCGGTCAGTCCGCTCGACGGCGTGGGCTCAGCCGCAACCCCGAGCGCTTCGGGTGCACCAGTCACGCGTAGCACCCGGGAAAGTCCGCCGCGGTGTCGCCAACAGGCCGATTACTGAAAGAATGATTGTTCAAATGCTTTAATGATGGCGTCGTTGAATTGGGACACGTCCGCGCGGGCGTCGAATGTCTCCAGCAGGAGTCGCGTCGCTTGTCGCCCATGCTTGACCAGTGCAGGCGTTGCCATGTTGTCATCCTACCCTCGGAAAATATCAAATGGCTGCGATCTCGAGTACCTTGTGCCGCTTCGCCTCACAGCGGCAACCGACCGACCTGTCAATCATTACAATAGCACAGGCAATCACTGCAAGCAGGCGGCGAGGTGCTGCTCGCAGAGCGCCATCGTTCGATCCTCTTGTCCTGAAAGAGGTCGTCGAACAGAACGCGGACATTGATGTCCTCGACGCAGCGCGCTTCGCTCGAAACATCACCCGCGTTGGTTGCATTAACCTAGCGTGACGCGCGCGTAGTGGTCCTTGCCGTCGTCGATAAGACTGATCTTGCAATCCGTTCCGGATATTCTTAGATCGTCGAGCGAAGCGCTAATGATCCCGCGGCACACGCCGCTGGGATTGGCCACGGCAATCTGATATCTGGAAGACCCGTGCTTATAGGTGAATTCAAATCCTGCCCATGCACGCGGAATGCACGGATCAATCGAAAGAATATCGCCATGTAGATGGATCCCGAGTATCCCCTCTATTCCGGTCCGGTACATCCAGCCTGCCGATCCGGTGTACCAGGTCCATCCGCCGCGGCCGACATGCGACTCTGCGGAATATACGTCGGCACATACCACATAAGGCTCGACTTTGTAGCGATGTATTCCAGCGCCGGTGCTTGCATGGTTGATGGGATTGAGCAGCAAGAAAAGCTCTCCCGCGCGATCGCCGTCACCCATCATCGCGAATGCCAGAGTGGTCCACATGGCGGCGTGCGTGTATTGGCCGCCATTCTCCCGCAGTCCCGGCGGATAGGCTTTGATGTAGCCCGGGTCATGCGATGAATGGTCGAACGGCGGCGTGAACAGCTTGACCAATCCGTCGCGACGGCTGACCAATTGAGCATTGACTGCCGACATGGCTCGCGCGGCACGCGCAGGGTCGCCGCCGCCGGAGATCACCGCCCACGACTGCGCGATGGAGTCGATGCGGCACTCATCATTGAGGATCGAACCAAGCGGCGAGCCATCGTCGTAATAGCCGCGTCTGTACCAGTCGCCGTCCCACGCTTCGCGCTCGATTGCCTGCTGGATGGCGAACGCATGCCTACGCCACCGCGCAGCGCCGCCGGTGGCGCCCCGCTGGTCTGCGACGGCCGCAAATTTCAGCAACGTCGAATGGAGGAACCAACCGAGCCATACGCTCTCGCCGCGGCCTGCGGCACCGACGCGGTTCATGCCGTCGTTCCAATCGCCGCTGCCGAACAACGGCAGACCGTGGGAACCGATCGCAAGGCTCGAGTCCAACGCTAGACTGCAGTGCTCGAAGAGTGACGCTCTGTTGGCCGTCGCTTCAGGGGAGGCGAAAATCTCGTGCTGGTCCGGCGCCAAGGGCAGCCCCTCCAGGAAGGGCAGCATCTCGTCGAGCAGCGGCAAATCTCCCGTGACTTCCAGATAGTGCGAGACGACAAATGGCAACCAGGCACGGTCGTCGGATATGCGTGTTTGCACACCTTGCCCGGAAATGGGAAGCCACCAGTGCTGCACATCGCCGGCCTCAAATTGGCGCGCGGCCGCGCGCAGAATATGTGCTCGCGCGAGTTCGGGACGCGCGACGCATAGCGCCATGACATCCTGCAGTTGATCGCGAAAGCCGAAGGCGCCGCTCGATTGGTAGAAGCCTGTGCGCGCCCACACGCGGCAGGCCAGTGTCTGGTAGAGCAACCACCCGTTCAACAATAGGTCGATGGTCCGATCCGGCGTCTTGACCTGAATGGCGCCGAGCGTCTGGTCCCAATAGTCGGCGACGGATCTGAGCACGCCGTCCAGATCGATGCCGCGATAACGCTCGATTAGCGTCATTGCCGCATCCTTCGACTCTCCCTCCCCCAACAACAGAACGAGCTCCTTTTCCTCCCCGGGACGCAGGGAGAACTTCGTTTGCAGTGCACCGCAAGGATCGAGCCCGGCGCCGACCCGGTTCGATAAGCCGTTTGTCCCAAGGAGAGCTGCCGGTGACGCAAGCGCACCATGCCGGCCCACGAATTCGGCCCGATCGCCGGTGCAGGTCTGTTGCTCGCCATAAAGGTCCATGAACGCGACGTGCGATTGAAACTCCGTGCGCCACGGATTACGCGCCAGCAAGGCGGAGGTCTTCGGTTCGATTTCCGTGACGATGAACGGCGCCGTCCGACTGCGCTGATTGCCCAGCACCCAGTCCACGTAGTGCGTGATCGACAGCTGCCTGACTTCACTGGAGCGGTTGACCACTTTCAAGCGGCAAATCTTGACACAATCCTCCGGCGGTACGAACTGCATCAAGTCCAGAGCGATGCCGTGCGAGGTGTGTTCGAACCGACTGTACCCAAACCCGTGATGGATCACGTAGCGACACGCCGACTGGCGGATGGGTAAAGGCGTCGCGCTCCACAATTCGCCGCTGCCCTCGTCCCGGATATAGATCACTTCCGAGGGCAGATCGCTGACCGGATCATTCGACCAGGGGGTGAGTTGATTCTCGCGTGCATTCTGCGACCATGTGCTGCCGGCGCCGTCCGCCGACACTTGGAAGCCGAAGTTTGCATTCGCGATCACGTTAATCCAGGGCGCGGGCGTTCGCTGGCCCTCCTCGAGCACCGTGACATACTCCCTCCCGGCCGCGGCGAAGCCTCCCAGGCCGTTGAAGTACTCGAGGATCGGCATGGACGTGGGCGTATCGGTGCGAGAGACCGGCGGGCGATCTTTCAGCTGAATTCGCGACGCCGGCTCTGGCTCCCGCAAACGCGCCAGTTGGTCGCCCAAGGTGCCGCGTCTCGCGACGAATATAGCGCGCGCCGCCGTCTGCAACAGATCGATGCTGGATGCGGACATCAAGTCCCCGCGAAGCGCGAAAATGGCGCCACGGCGCGCGCCGTCTTCGTCGCGACCGCTCGATTGCGAGGTCCGGATCGCGGCATCGATCGCGAGCTGCAGATGTGAAGCGTAGGACGGCGGCCGATCATTCAGGATGATGAGATCCACGGCCAACCGTTTCAGACGCCAATACTCGTATGCGCGCAACAATTGCTTGACGACCTCGAGATCGTTATCGTCGTCGATTCGAACGAGCACGATTGGCAGGTCGCCGGATACTCCCAGCGGCCACAAGGCCGACGGCCCCAAGATGTTCTTGCCGAGTATCTCGCGGGTTGCACGCAGCGACGCATCTGCGTACAGCACGCGATTGGCGATGCGTTGGAACTGTTGCGCGACATCGAAATCGATTCCCAGGTCGCGCAGCTGAACCTGTGCCTGCGTCCAGGCCAGTGTCTTCGCCCGGTCGAACGCCGCTGTGTCGCGGTGTTTGTCGGCGAGCGACAGCGCGTGGGCTCGGCTCAGAGCCATGATGGTCCAGAAGGCGACACGTACCGTTTCTCCCCGGGCAACCCGCACCCGACGGCGCAATGCCAGTACCGGATCGAGCACCGTACCGGTCGTGTTCGAGAGCGGCCTCGCGTCCACGATTGAGACCGCATTGCGCAAATCCCGTCCCCGGCCGACGAAGCGCTCTCGATCCGTCTCGAACTGCATGCCGCCGACCGCTTCACCTTCAACCACGCTCACCAGAGCGGCCCATAACTGCTGTTCGGCCGGCTCTCTATTGCGTCGAGTGGCAAGCAACGCGCCTGCCGCCGGCACGAACTCGGTCTGGATAAACAGTTTGGCGAACGCGGGATGTGCGGAGTCTGCGTCCGGAGTCGTCAAAACCACCTCGGAGTACGTCGTCAATTCGATTTCGCAGGCTCGATTGCCGGTATTCGTAATCGATACCCGCCGGACTTCTGCGTCGTCCTCCGGCGACACGAGGATTTCGGTCGCAGTGACGATAGGGCCGTCCTTACGAGTGAATTCTGCGCGATCCTCGAAAAACGACACCTCGTAATTGTCTGGTTCACGGCCCACGGGTTGGTACCCAGCGGACCAAACCTGACCGCTCGCCACATCGCGCAAGAACACGTAAGAACCCCAAGCGTCGCAGGTCGGATCTTCGCGCCATCGCGTCACAGCGATATCACGCCAACGGCTGTAGCCGGAGCCGGCGGCCGTGATCATCACGGAGTAATTGCCGTTCGACAGCAAGTGTGTCCGCGGCGCTACGCCGTGAGGAGAAGTGAAGCGGCGCGGATCGGCCCCCGCCAATTCGCGATATTCCAGTGAGGATTGTACGTGGTCGAACCCTGGTTGAGAGAGATCGGCGTCGCGCGGCGTTCTCTCCTGTAAGAGCAACTCCGTGGCTTGGATCATCGGATCGCCGTGAAATAGATCGCGCATCGCTCCATCGTTCAAGACATTGGCGATCGAGACCAGAATCATCGCCTGGTGGTGCGCCATATATGCGCGCACGGCAACCACCGCCTGGCCGTCGGGCAGTCGCGCCGGAGTAAAGTCCAATGCGTCATACCAGCCGAATCGGCCGCGGCCGCCGAGGGCTTCCAGACGCTCGAAATTGCGGATTGCTGCCGTGGGATCGATCATCGCCGCCAAGGCGGTCGCATATGGCGCGACTACCGCCTCCTCACCCAATCCACGCTGCAGGCCGAGGCCAGGTACCCCAAAGCTGGAGTATTGATAAGTCAGTTCGCGATCACGCGCGTTGAATGTCGACTCGGAAACCCCCCACGGGAGATTGCGTTCGGCGCCATATTCAATCTGCCGCCGGACGATGAGACGTGAGGTATCGCCGAGCACGCTGCCGTCGGGCTCACGCATGATGAGACCCGGCATCAGATATTCGAACATGGAACCGGACCAAGAAACGAGCGCGGAACCGTGATTGACGGGAGTCAGCAGGCGGCCGAGTCGAAACCAGTGACGCACCGGCAAATCGCCCTTCGCGATGGCGAAAAAGCTGGCGACACGGGCCTCTGACGCCAATAGATCGTAGCAACTCGGATCTTGAGCACGCTCCGCTACCCGAAAACCGATCGAAAGCAGCTGCCGCTTCGGTTCGACGAGAAAACCGAACTCCATGGCAAGCGCGAAGGCTCGCACCTTGCGCGCGAGCGCGGCCGCACGCGCATCGAGTTCCTGCAGCACGATCCCGTCGGCTTCGGCATCGCGCGCGTGACTCACGATGTTGTCGGCAAGCAGTTTGGACCATCTCAGCAGCGGCGCGTCGACGCCCCCGCCGCGCTCGTCGGTAAGCGCCTGTGCGGCCTCGCCGATGCTTTTGGCCCGTTCCTTGAGCACGGCGAGTAGCGGTGCGACATCAGCCGGTCCGCCGCCGTTCGATCGTATTGACGTACGAAACGCCTCCACCGCGGCGTCCAGCCGGCCGGATAAAACGCCGACGTCGCGGTGGTCGTCCTCCGGACCGCGCGCGACGCGCTCGAGAAGTTCCAGAGTATCCGCGATCCCGGTCGCCGAGACGCTCGTCGAAGCCGGTTTGGCCGTCCACTCGCGGCACGCGCCTTCGAGCGCCACGAGATGTCCAGCCAAATTCCCGCTATCCACCGTGGAAATATATTTCGGATCGAGCGGCCGTAGATCATGCGTGTCGTACCAGTTGTAAAGATGCCCGCGAAAGGTTTCCAATTTCTCGAGCGTCGCGAAAGTCGCCTCCAGTCGGTCCATTGCATCGAGCGCGCCCAGCCAACCGAAATGCCGCGCGGACACGATCGACAACAGGTACAGACCGATATTGGTCGGCGACGTGCGATTCGCGATGACCGGGTTCGGTGTTTCTTGGAAATTGTCGGGCGGCAGCATGTTCTGCTCGTCGGTGACAAAAGTGTCGAAGAAGCTCCAGGTCTGACGGGCCATCATTCGCAACGCATGGCGATCGGCCCCCGTCAGCGGCTCGAGACGGACAACCGGCGCCGGCGAACTGACCTGTCGGGCAATGGCCGGTGCACATGCCCAGGCCAACAAGAAGGGTGCGGCCACCCAGGGAATTCCATGCGATGAGGCGACGAGAACCAAGGCAATGGCTGCGCACAACAGAACGCCGCCTGACATACGACGGTAAAAATCGCGGGTACTCGATAATGCGCCTGACTTCGATTGCGCAGTCGTCGTCCATTCCAAAAGATGGCGATGCGTGATGGTCATTCGATACAACGCGCGGCCGATGGCGTCGCTCATGACCCAGGCGTTGTCCGACCAGAAAGCCAGGCGCAAGGCAAGCATCGAGAGCGACTGCCGGATGTCCTTGCGCGCGGCGCTGAAGTAGCTGCGGCTCGTGAAATCCGTAAGCCGTGGCACTAAACGAACGCCCAATGGTATGAGTGCGGGAAAGGTCATCGCCGCCAGCAAGAACAGCGTCCAAGCCAGGGGAGCAGATCCCAACCAACTTAGACACAGGGCCACCATGCATGCGGGGCCGAGGAGCGAACGACGCAGGTTATCGAGCATTTTCAGCCGGCCGAGCGAGGGAATCTTGACATGCAGTCCGAGTATCCAGGGGAGCAATTGCCAATCGCCGCGTGTCCAGCGGTGCTGGCGCGCGCTGGCCACGTCGTATCGCGACGGGTACTCTTCCACCACCTCGATGTCCGATGCCAAGCCGCATCGCGCATAGAGTCCTTCGAACAAATCGTGACTCAGGAGGCGGTTCTCGGCGACGCGGCCTTGGAGCGTCGCATCGAAGACAGCGACCTCGTAGATCCCTTTACCGACGTACGATCCCTCGCCGAACATGTCTTGATAGACGTCCGATACGGCGAACGCGTAGGGATCGATGCCGCTTGGGCCGGAAAAGACGCCTTGAAAAATCGACGATTCGAGACCTACCGCAAGCGCCGGTGTGACGCGCGGCTGAAGAATTCCGTAGCCTGCGATAACACGCTGGCTTGCCACATCGACCACCGGCCGATTCAATGGATGAGCCATCTTGCCGATCAGCGCCAGGGCGGCCCCGCGCGGCAGTCGGGTGTCCGCATCGAGACAGATGACGTACCGTACTCCCCTCGGCACCCACGGTGATCGGCCCTCGATGGCGATGAAACTCGTATCCTCGGCGCCAAGCAAGAGTCGGTTGAGCTCTTGCAGCTTACCGCGCTTCCGTTCCCATCCCATCCACCGTCCTTCGGCGTGGTTCCATTGCCGCCTGCGATGCAGCAAAATAAAACGATCGGCGCCATGAAGGGTGCCATGAACTCGATTGAGTCGGGCAATCCCCGCCGCTGCAGCTGCCAAGAGTTGCGCGTCGGCCGCGGCGGATTCCGAATCTGCGTCCAGCCAGTCGGACAGAAGAGCGAAATGAATCTCGCCGTCCTGCGTGGCAAGGTAGTGGACCTCGAGGCTGGTCACTTGTGCTTTGATGTCCGCGAGACTCGTCAATAGCACCGGCAACGCGACAATGGTCCGCAACTCCGGTGGCACGCCGTCGATCAATTCCAGTGCAGGCAGCGGTCGCGGGCGGCAAAAATGGGTAACCCAAAGATTGACCGCCGCCGTTGCGGCCTCGGAGGCCGCCAGCAGCGCCAGCGCCACGGCTACTGTGGCCAAGGCGGCATTGTGATGCGGCGCGCCCGCGAATCGAAGCCAGGCGCCCGTCGCTGCAGCGCTTATTACTGCGACGCTGCCGGCATAGCCGGCGACACCCGATACGCGCGTCCAGCGGGCAACGCGCTGATTCCATGGGATATCGTAAGCGAGTTCTCGCTCGAGCGCGGGCAGACCCTCCGCGACGAGGTAGTACCCCGGTTCGCACTCCCGCGGCCTTGTGCCCGATGCGCTGTCGGCCGCGCTTTGCACGTCGGCGCGGCGCGCCGCGTCCACAGCCCGACGTGCGACGTCGATTTCAGCATGCCGCGAATAGCGTGCGAGGTTCTCGATGGCATGACGATAGAGGTCACGAGTGGCAAAATCGAAAGTTCCGAAGGCGCTCTCCTCGCGCATGAATTCATCGACGAGGCTGACGCTTTCGAAGAACTTCGCCCAATCAACCGATGAAATGAGCCTCAAGCTCGTAATTACATTGCGGACGCTGACATTCACCGCGCCTTGAGTATGATGCTCGCTGTGGAGGACTTCGTGGGCGTTGCTATTGCGCTCAGCCAGCTTCGTATTCAGCCAAGACAGAGCCGGTGTCGTCGCAGGATCTTGGTCGCGCAACCGCTGAAACAGCTGCGCTGCAAAGGCATTCGACAGCGGTCCCGCCTCGACCTCCCGAAGATGGCGCGAGTTCGGGGGGAGGCGCGCGTCATCGCGAAGTAGCTCATCGGCCAAGGTGTCGGCCTTTTCTCGCAATGTCAACCGATGCACAATTCCCGCGGCGAGCCGGCTCAAATTATCGATCAACACCACCCGCAATGTGATGGCGAGGGCCCACAGCTCCCCGATCGTGAGCGGCTGAATGCGCTGGTAGGCGCGGCAAAACCGATACAGCGTATCCACGTCGAAACTATTGTCGGTATGCGCAACGATCGCCCGGGCAATTCCGTAGACGCGCGGATAACCGCGTAAAGCACCAGTGGCCAGCTTTGGCAGCTGCCGGTAAAATCCGGCGGGAAGGTCGCGACGAATCATCCGGATGTGCTCGTCGACGATGTAGTAGTTATCCACCAGCCACTCGGCGGCGGGCGTGACTGCTTTGGCGCCGCGCATTCGCCTTAGCAGCGTTTGGTAGACCGAACTCAGAACGGCTGAGTTGTCGCGCAACCGCGCATGCAGGGAAATGGCGCCAGAGTTCGTCCGCGCGACGTCCTGCGTTCTCGCTAGAATGGCTGCGTACTGCTCGAGTCGCTCGACACTGAAAATCTCGCCTGAAATCGATTGGTCGATATCGGGCGCCGGCCCCAGCAGCGCCGCATCCCGGCCGCGCAAGCGGAAATACTTCAAGGCCACTTCAGCGATTGCATTGAGAGCCGACGCGTCATGGTGATTGGTCTCCGCCACTCTGCGGTGACTTCGACGTCGACGCGCAAGAAAAAGAAAGCCGGAGCCTGCAGGCTGCTCCAAACCGCACGGGTACCGCACCTCGTACGGAAACGAGCGCGCGGCCGCGAATCATTTAACGGTCGCCGCTTTGCTGCTCAGACCGACCGAGAATCCTACGGAACCAGCGACCAGTTCCCCCCGACGCTCCAGAATCCGCCAAACCCGCGGCGTCCGGGGCGCCGCGGTGGCCGCTGATTTGCTCGATATGAATCCGAAAATACATAAATTCCATCAGACGCGCTTTCCCGTGAAGAACAGTCTCCACATAACCGGGTTCCCACCATACGGGGTGCGTTTGCAGCAGATTGTAGGCGTGCTGACGATGCGCTACCAAGTGGGTCGCGTCGGTTAACTCTTCATATTTGCCAAAAACGATCACCGACGCCCAGTCCTGGGGGCTTACTATTTCGTCAACGAGCACGCAAACCAACGGATTTGCGCGCATCCAAGTAATCTTTTGCCCAAGCGTGGAGAAGCCATAGAAGTGGTTGTCGTCGTACGCGCAACGCATCGGCGTGACGTACGGTTGGCCTTCATGGGCACAGGCCACTCTGCACAACCTTGCGCGCGCCAGCAACTCGATGCTGGCTTGCCGGCTCATGTCTTGTATCCACATATGAGTATTTTCGATTCCGTACACGACGTTGTTTCAGTCATCGGCTCGACGAATTCGTACGAATGGAGCCGCGCCTCGGTGGCACAGTTCAGTTCCCAAACACCCAACACTGACCAACGGCCACTAAATCACAGAAAGCATCCGCCCCGCAACTCCAATGTTTCTCGATTGAGCCATGGAATGCTCTCCGGGCTGTCCGAGATCTCGCTATGTACTTACCGAAGCTTTGACTCGATCGATGCGGCCTTAGAATCCTTGGGAGTTCGTCTTCAAATCATTGACGGGCCGTGTCGGCGTCGCGGGTGATATGGCGCAGCTCGATCTCCAGCAACAAGGACTGTACGGGGTCCAACACGGCACGGCCTCGTCACGCGTATGGAAATGCGAGGACTAAGCGCATACCGATGGAACATGCAATCGTGTGGTCGCCGAACTCCAGTTACTAGGTGGTCTACGTAGATTCCACCACGGATATGTGCGGTATCGTACAAACAACTGATTTGTCGTCGTGATCCAATACTACATCGGAATCACAGGCAGAAGGGGAATTTTATGTACATCGGCGGCGGGTTGCTTGGACTCATCGTGGTCGTGGCCTTGGTCGTTTTCTTCATGCGTAGAGTCTGAATTGTCTCGGCATCGAGCTTGAATAATTTCTCTGGAGAATGAATATGAATATGAAATCACTTACGGCCGCCGCCGCCCTGGCGGTTGTCGGTCTGTTCGCAAGCGCGGCCACCATGGCTCACACCAAGGCCGAGATTGACCGGAGTGCGGATCGGGCCCTGAAACACTTCTATGCGCTCAATCCCAGCCACCGGGAGCTGGTCGGCAAAGCCGTTGGCGTGTTGATCTTTGGGCACGTGACCAAGGGCGGCGTCGGCGTCGGCGGCGAGTACGGTGAAGGGGCCCTTCGGGTCCAGGGTCATACGGTCGATTACTACAGCGTCGCGTCCGCCTCGGTTGGGCTCACTCTGGGCGTGGCGTCGCACCGGGAAATCATCCTGTTCATGACTCAAGGCGCGCTCGATCACTTCACCAAGAGCGAAGGATGGTCTGCCGGAGGGGATTCCGCCATCGCGGTGGTGTCCAAGGGCGCCGGTGGTCAATACGACGCCACCACTTTGGGAAAGCCCATCCTCGGATTTGTCTTCAGTGAAAAGGGTCTGATCGGCGATCTATCGCTCGAAGGCACGAAAGTTACGAAGATCAAGACCACGGATTGACGATTGTCCAATGGGGGCGCTGCATCGCGCCCCATTGGAGTATCTTCCACAATTATTGAGGTGCAATCCATGCTGATCGATGCTCGCTGGCAGCAACATCTTGTCGCCACACTCCAGTTGGGGCCACTATCCAAGTCGGAGCACTTGGACGGGGTGGCCGGTAGCGGTCCTAGCCGATCGAATGGGCATCCAGTCATGCATCGCCCAAGAGAGCGCGAAGTTGGTGACAGCACTCGGCTCGTAGCACTCCTAGAAGGCTTGGGCGTCGGCTCCGACGTGATCGAGGCCTCTATCAAGCGCAGTGGTGCCACTATCGCACGCGCCGCAGCCATCATCGCCGACTGGATGACCTATTTGCCTGAGGGCTGTGTCAAGGCCATGGTCCGCGACGGGTGGCACTGGTCGACTTAGTCGGGTAATGCAAGACGGGACTCGACACCCTATCCTCGGAAAATATCGAACGGCTCAATCTTGAGTACCTTGCGTACGCCGATATAGCCGGAGATCGCGGCGATCAGCAACACCATGCCGAAGGCCAGCCCCAGGTTCCAGTAGGTAATCGTCGCGGCGTAGTAGGGCGACAGGGAACGGGCGCCCGAGATAACCACCGTCACCAGAAGAATGCCCAGGCCGTAGCCGGTCAGCGAAGTCAAGGTTGCCATGAACAGGATCATATAGACGAGCTTGCGTCCCCGGGCGCCGATGGCTTTCAGTGCACCGAATTTTTCGAGATTTTCGATAATGAAAGTGTAAAAGGTCTGACCGGAGATCGCCAAGCCCACAATGAAGCTGATAATTGTCATGAGCAGGATGTTGGTGCCGACACCGGTCTTGTAGATATAGTAGTCGGCAATGCCACTGTTGAATTCTTCCTTGGTAAAGGCCACATACCCGAGCTCGGCGACCTTCTGCTTGATACCCGCCACGGCGGCGGCGCTCTTCGCCTGGACCAATACATAGGACAGTGTGAAGCGCATTTGCGGAATATATTGGATCGCGCGGTTGTAGGTCGTATAAAGCGTTGGCACGCCGTTCAAACCGTTTGAAGCGACCTGGGCGATGCCCACAATCGTAACGCGGTGATCGTTGAGTTCGAACGTGCTGCCGATCTTCGGGTTGTCGAGTTTCGCGAATTCGGCGTCGTCTACGACCATGAACGAGTTGTCCGCATAGATGTCCTGGATGTTGCCCTGTTCGAGTTCGGGGTGTCCAAACAAGCTCTCGTCGTCCAGGCCGACGACATTGACGGCCTGGTACGTACCGCGGGGAAGCTTGACCATTGCGCCACCGACAAAGAGCGGCACCGCATAACTGACGCCGTCCATGCTGCGCAGTGCATCCAGCAGGTAAGCCGGCATTGGAATGGGGCTGGCGGCCGTATTGACCCCGGGGTCCATGACCCACACGCTTGCACCGATATTGGTGACGGTCGCATAGGCACGATTCAGGATGCCGGCGAACATCGCGGTCATCTGCATCATCAGGAACACGGCGAAGGTGATCCCGATCAGGAGCGCGGAGAACTTGCCCTTGTCGTTCACCAGCAGCTTGAAGCCGATGCGCAGGACCCCACTGTTCTTCATGGCGCTTCGCGCGGATCCGCCGGGCGTGGCGCATTCCACCAGCCCCCGCCCAGAGCGACGAACAATGCGACGGTGTCCTGGTAGCGCTGCGCGACTGCCTGTAAATACCCGATGGTCGCTTCGTGGACCTGTACGTCCGCCGCCCATACATCGAGGTATGCGACCAATCCCGCGCGGTAACTGACCTGCAGCAGGGCGAGCGCTTCGCCGGCGGCACGCTGCGCGTCGACCTGCGCCTGCAGCGCCTGCGCATCGTGCTCCAGCGCCTTCAAAGAGTCCGCGACTTGGGCGAACGCGTCGAGCACGGTCTGGCGATAAGTGGCCTGCGCCGCCTGATAGGCGTCAATTGCCGCTTTCCGGCCATACCATAACCTGCCGCCTTGAAATACCGGGATGGTGGCGGTTGGACCGATGCTCCAAAACCGGCTGCTGGCTGCGGACAAATTGCTGAAGCTGGAAGCCGCCCCACCATAGGTGCCAGTCAAGCTGACGCTGGGAAACATCGCGGCCGTTGCGATGCCGATATTGGCGCTGGCCGCATGCAACTGCGCCTCGGACGACAGGATATCGGGCCGTTGATGCGCCAGGTCGGACGGCAGGCTCACGGGCAGGTCGACCGGCAGCGAGAGTGCGCTCAGTTCGATGTCCGGCAAGGTCGCCTTGGGCGGCACCACGCCTTCCAGTGTCGCGAGCAGGTCCTCGGTGTGGCTGATTTGCTGCTTCAGCGGCGCCAGCGTCGCCTGGTTGGCGGCGATCAGGCTGCGTAGACTCAACACGTCGGAATAGGGGGCAGTGCCCGCGCGGACCTCCACTTCGGTAGACTTGAGTTGCTGCCGTTGCAGTTCGATCAGCTGCTCGGTCGTGCGAACCTCCGCGACGTAGGCGGCGCGCGCGATGCACGTGTTAACGACATTTGCAGACAAGGTCAGGTAGGCTGCCTTGCTCGCGTAGCGCTGATAGTCGACTTGGGCTCTCAGGCCCTCCACCATGCGCCGCTCACCGCCGAAGATATCGAGCGCGTAGCTGATGGTCCCGCTCATAGTAACCAGATTGAAAACGTGAGCAGGCGTCTGCAGCCCTTCCTCCAGCGGAACGGCGCGTTCTCGCGTGACATCCACGTCAGCCCCGGCTTGCGGAAAGAACACGCCGTAGCCGGCACGCAGTTGGTGTTGACTCTGACGCAAGCTCGCCTCGGCCGCCTGGAGCGTCGGATTGTTGGCAAGCGCCTGTCCCACCACGGCGTCGAGCTGCGCTGACCGGAAAAGTCGCCACCAGTCGGCAGTGAGTGCGGCGCCGGGTATGAAACGTTGCGTCTGGTTGTCCGCCTCGACCGTGGCTGCAACCAGCGGCTCGACCGTATAGCGGCCTTCCGCGGGCGGCGAAGGACGTACAAAGTTGGGGCCCACCGCGCACGCGGCGAGCATCGCCAGGATCACAAGGAGACATGCGCTTTGGCAAAATGATGACCGAAATACGCTCATCGCATACGCCCTGACGGGGATCTGGCGGCCCGGGGGCATTACTGTTCCCCAATATAGACATCCACTTCCTGGCCCGGATAGACCGGTGCGTCTTGTTTGCGGAAGCGGAAAATCACCGGCAATACCCGCAGGTCCACTTGCTCCTGGCGCTCATTCGATAGCTCTATCTTGGGCGTCACATAAGGCTGTACCCGGACGAACTCCAAGGGCACCTTGATGTCGCTGCCGCGGACCGACATCTGCGCGCGGATATGGAACGCATTGGGTAGGCGCGACACGAGTATCTCGTCGACAAAGCAGCGCACGGCCAGATATTCCTGGGGCGGACCGATGACCAGTATGGGATCCTGTCCTTGCGTATAGGTATCGTAGACACCCTGAGGCGACGCGTAACTGCTGGCCGTTGCGTACAGAGCCAGCACCACGCCGTCCTTCTCGGCCAGGACGGTATACTTGACGAGCAGTGCGTTGGCGGACTCGTAAGCTTGCGTGAGCGAGTTGTAGGTCTTCTGTTGGTTGTCGATGTCGTAGCTCCATGCGCCCGCCTTGGTGAGATCGTACTGCCTGCGCGCGACCTCCAGTGCGGCTACCGCCTGGTGTACAGCGTCCTCCGCAACATCCAGCACGCTCTTGCTGATCGAATGCGGGTCGGCGTCGTAGGACGCGCGATCCTTGTCATACTGATCGCGTGCCGCTTTCACATTGGCATCGGTCAACACCACCTGCGCCTTGGCAATATCCAGCGTTTCCTTTCTCGGCTCCGCCTTGAGCTCTTTGAGCAATGCCAGTGCCGCTTCGGCCTGCGAGTGTAGCTGTGCAGTGGTGGCCTTCTGCACGGAGTCGTCAATCTTCAGCAACGGAGCGCCGGCGGATACCTGCTGACCTTCCTTCACCAGCACTTGGGTGACCCGGCCGGAAACCTCCGGGTAGACATTGATGTTTGAACCGCTGGTCTGGTCGCTTTCGATGATGCCGTTGGCGAAAATCGCCGTCACATAGGGGCTGCTGGCCGGCTTGAACACGGGAGGCTGTGCCTTACGCTGGATGCCGAAAATGTAGGCGGCAACCAGACCGGCCAGGACGCCCAGTATCGCCAGGGAAAAAATGATCTTGTTTCTCACTCCGTTCCCTTGTCCAGCCCGGTAATGCGTCCGTCTTCCATGTGGATAATGCGGTCCGCGTACTCGTTGATGCGCGCATCGTGCGTCACGATCAGGATAGAGCGCTTGCTATTGAGTATCTTTGTCTTCACGAACGAGATGATCATCTTGCCGGTGTCACCATCCAACGAGGCGGTCGGCTCGTCGAAAATCAAGATCTCTGGGCCGCTCACGATGGCACGTGCGATGGCGACACGCTGCTGCTCTCCGCCCGAGAGCTTCACGGGCAGGGTCTCCCCTCGGCCCTTCAGGCCGACGATCTCGAGGTATTTGTTTGCTGCGGCGATCGACTCATTCCAATCGCGGTCTTGCAGCAGCAGCGGGATTGCGACATTCTCGGCCGCGGTCAAGCGCGGGAAGAGATGGTAGTCCTGGAACACGAAGCCAATCGTATGCAGGCGAAAGTCGGCTAACTGGTCGGTGTTCTGGGTCCAGATGTCGGCACCTTTGACCGTCACAGTGCCCGAAGTGGGGCGCAGGATCCCGGAAATCATACTGAGCAAAGTGGTTTTGCCGCTGCCGGATGGGCCGACAATGTAAAGCATCTCCCCGAACTGCGCGGAAAACGCGACCCCCTTTACGGCCGTCACCTTGGTTTCGCCTTCGCCAAAGGACTTGGTCAGGCCGCTCGCAACGATCGCCTGATTACCTATTTTCTTGGCGGTGTCCACGGCCATAAACGTCGCTCAGTGCCTGTCGGCTACGGGGCAAGCTTTGGCTTGGCGAATCTGACCGGTATGCATCGCAGGATCTTGGTATTCGAACAAATCGGAAGAGCGTCCTTAGCGTGCCTCGATTTTGCCGCGCGCTTGTGGTATTCACGGTTTTCGTGCGATCTTAGCGGAGCTGGGACGATCATCTGTGCGGCACCGTACAGACGGGGTCCACGAGGGACTCATCATATCAGGATTGTCGACGCGGAATTGTCCATGTTTGAATCCAAGCTGTTCGACCCAGCTCATCTAAGGGCGTGCTACATACTTCTGGCGGTCGGCGCCGTAGTGCTCGCGTTTGGGCTTTACATGGGGTTCGTGCGGCACGCCAACTCAACGGTGGTTTTTGTCTCGCTGGGCGTCACCACGGCCGCGTTCGGCACCGTGTTGTTCGTGCTATTGAAACCGCACGCGCTTGCATTCTTGAGTCCCGCCACAGCCGTGCCAGAGCCGAAAGCCGAGCCGCAACCGGACGCTAACAATGAGGTGCAATTTGAAGCCAAGGACGCGCCGGTACCTGAACTCGAGGACGTACCATCACCGAAGTCCGACGACGTGCCGCCACCTGATTCCAAAGCCGGACCGCGGCCTGAGGACGGGGCGGAACCGCCGGCCCAAGTCAAAGCGCAGATCGGCCGTGGGACCAAGAGCGAACCACAAGATGAAGCGAGCACCGACGTCCTGACACCGCTCGATATGACGCTTGGTGACATCCTCCTGGCCGCCCTTCGAAAGGACCCGCAGGGTGCTGGACGCATATTCGCCCGGGCCATTGTCCAGGCCGACGTACCAATCGCGGCCGCGGAAGCGGGAGAGCCGAAGACCGAGCTTCAGCCCGAATCGCCCCATCCTGTAGACATGCCGCCCGCGAGACGCGGGCCGAACGATTCCGGCTGAATCCGCCTAACGCCGTGGGACAAAGGCGCCTGGGTGGGGTGTATCGGAATCTCTCGCCGGATCGGCGAGTGCAATCGACCCAAGCATTCCGGTCCCAGCACGCATCGCGGCAATTATTAGAGTTTTCATGACAGTAATCCCCAGTTACGGTACCTGGAGGAGGATGACATGCCTCGTCTGTGCGTAACCGCACGTTGCATCCGCGATATCCAGGATTCCGCGAGCCTGGTGATTACGGGACGCACACGGGACTTACGTGTGATCGCGTATAGACCTCAGTGCCTCTGTTGCCGATACTTGCTCAAATCGAGAGCAGAATGCCAAATGCGATCGGAATCTGGCGCTGTTACGCAGCACTGGGATCGGTAAGGTCATTCGGATCTTGAATTGTGGCGCGCCGGTCGTTTGCCGGTATAGATTCTGAGGAGTGAGTCATGACAATCAACAGAGATCAGGTTCAAGGGCGCGTCGATGAGGTGAAAGGCGCGATCAAGGAAACGGCCGGTAAGACCGTCGGCAACCCGTCGCTGCAGGTAAAAGGGAACATTGAAAAGAACCTCGGCAAGGTTCAGGCGAAAGTTGGCGACGTCACAGAAGACCTGAAGAAGTCATCGAAACAGAAATAGAGCATCGCAGGGTCTGTCGGAGCCGCGCTGGGCAGATAAACCTCCGTCCAGGCATGAGTCGAGCCGCTTTCGCACCAAGATCCAGGTCTCTTCGCGCAATGGGCGATCACCCGACCGGCAATGGCTGAACGATAGGACCGGTGTCAGATACCGGGCCGACCTCGCCGCTTTTTTTTTGCTTTCCACCCATCCGCGACAGCGCTATCTTTCTGGCCGGTCTTTTTCGGCTGGGCTGGTGTTTCTTGTTCAGCCAACAATCGGTCAAGGTTGCGTTCGATATGATCGACGAACGTTCGTTTGAACGCTTTCAGCAACAGGCCGAGAGTCATATGGAGCCGGACTTCCGACTCGGTTACGTGCATCTGGCCATCCACGCCCGAGCGATGAAAATGCAATGTGTTGCCGTGCCACTCGCTGCTGAGGCCGTACTCGGCAGTCAGCGCGTCGGCCGTCTTTTGCACGAGCGCTTTTGCCTTTGCCACCGTCAGCGAGTGGGGTTTGACGAACTCGATATCGGCCATGCGCTCTCCTCACGCCATGCGTGGGAAATCGTTACGTCACCCTCGACGAGTCTCGCGGTACACGAGGTAACCGACTGCCCCGGCGAGCGCTACCGGGCCCACACCGAGCGCTGCGGCAGCAAGCAGAGCACCGCCCGCCGCCGCGGCAACTCCGGCTGCCGTCCGCTGAGGGGAACCGGGTGGCAACAACGAATCGACTTTCGCGGATATATCTGCGCCGTTTTTGCTCGCCGCCTTGTGCACGTTAGCGGACCTCGCGCGCTTCCTCTTCCGGGCTGTTTCCTTGATCATGTCGCTCTCCTATTGACTATTGGCCGAAAGCGACGGAAAGGCATGGAGACCGATTGATCCATGCCTCGCCGCCGCTGGGAATTGCGGCTGGCTGCCGCCCAAGTCTTAGCATCGCAGTATACCGGAAGCATGCCTGGGGCGGCCCATGCTATTGGATTCCATCATTCCTCCTCACCTCCTCGACGGCTGTCACGCCTCTTGCCGGAGCCTGCGCGCTCTTCCTGCTGTCGGGCCGCTCGTTCGCGGGTTCGAACCTCCGGTCGATGCCACTGCATGAAGATGCGATAACTACGGTAAAGAGCGCTGCTCCACTGTGGCAAGCGACCGCGATCCTCATTGAGTATGAAGGACAGGACGGAGACGGCTGCGAGCGCGGTCGGCACCAATTCTCGCAGGTCCGCTCTTTCGCCCGTCAGCTGACCCACGACCTGGTTGACGTCCTGCACGGTATCGAGGAACGCGCTCACCAGTTCCTCGCGACTCGTCTTGCTGCTACCCGCCCAGTTCGCCACGCCTCGAAATCCCGCGCTCTTGGCGATGTGCTTGAGAAGATCATCGGCATCGAGCGTGCCGGGCTCATATTCGACTACGACGCTTCCGGTCTTCGGATTGAGCGTCCAAGAGCGAAACCCAGACGCAGTCTCGGCGGCCGTCTGCGCCGCAGCCACTATCGGATCATCGTCCTTCGGCTGGACGAATGCGCCAGATCGAATGCGCAGATACCCCGGATGATGGTGCACCAAGCGCAGCGGTTCATCGATAGGCTTGGGCTCCGCTGCACTCTCGGAGCGCGAACCCAGCAGGCCGACTTCTTGCTCGGAGCGACTCACGTTTCCCCCTTCGGTGATTCTGGCAGCCGATGCCTATCTGCTCGCTATGCTTGTATCTCGCGCTTGACCGGTCGAGCGCGTCGCCGTCCATTCCCGGACTGGCCTTTCGATCCGGGTTTGTTCGCGGCGCCATTCGTCCGCGCGACGTTTGGCTCAGTCGTCGAGCGAGCCTCGGCCAGCATGTCATCCAGACGCTCGGCTTCAAGTGCTGCCCAGCGGCCCACCCGCTCCTTCGTCTTCAGCGCGATCTCCAGAAGCTTAACGCCAGCACCCTCAGGCGAATCCGCAAGACTTCTGGCAGCCCAGCCGCCCACAAGTCCGACACCGATCGCGAGTATCCACTTCATGCTCATATCGTATCATCTCCTTTGCCAAAATCCGCGGCCTCACCGACCTTGAGCCTCCGCATTGATCGCCCATTCAGCGCCTCGCAGGAGGCTTCCCGGTCTTCAGCGTCGTTTCCTGGCAGCCGAGGTCTTCTTCGCTCTTACCGACGTTTTCGCCCTGGTCTTCGCTTTCGCATGCGGTCTGCCGCTCTTGTACGAAATTTGAGCATCGGGGAGAGCGCTGATGAATTTCATCGCGCTCTTGACCGATTCCTTTGCGGAGAGAAGTCCCGCTCGGACGTTCTTCTCGACTTGCTTTTCAATGACCGAGTATTCATCGAGAACATCGGACAGCAACGATTCGACTCGCGTCAACAATGTGACTGCTTTCTTTGATTTCATGACAGATTCCCTCTTTGTAACAGCATTGCACAAAATACCGAAGCTCTCAATGGAGACTTCCCCGCATACACAATCGCAGTGCAGTGTGCGACACCGCAATTCGCCGCGAACTGTCATTCATGCCGACCGCGGCTTGCGTATGCGACGAAGTCCTTTTGTCCTCGGCATAATCATGCCGACGTATTCCTGAGCCAATGAATAAATCTGTTCAGACCTTTGCCTCAAGAATCGCTGCACTTCAGGCCGATCAAAGACATTTTCCTTGAGCAACAAGCTGACTTGCACAAGCAGGTAAATGGCATCCACCAGCTCCTCGAGCGCTCGGGCCTTCTTCTTGGTCGTTAAGCGGGAAACAATTCCCAAGAGAGCCCGGACGACATCCGCCGCCCGTTCGATTTTGCCGCCGTCCTTGCCACGGGATCGGCGTTTGGCGATGACTCGCTTCAACCGCGGATCGCGATTCAGTTCCTTCAGCAGGTCCTTGAATTGGCTGTTATTCTTCAATTGACCTCCCGATGACTCATGAGTCGCTCGATGCGGCCCGTGAAGAGCTTCGGCGAGTCCTCGTAGACCTCTCGGCCAAGGGCGAACGCCTGGCGCTCGAGCTCCTCCCGCCGACGATCGATGACGGCGAACGCGGCTTTCAGGACGCGATGGCCACCGAAAGCGAGGGGATCGGCGGCGAGCGTTTCGCGAAGAACCGCCAAATCGTGGTCATCACCGAGCAGGGTCGACAGATGGTGGATCCGTTCGACCAGCTGCTTCTCATCGCCCGTCCAGGCGGCCTCGAGAAGTTGCAGTTGATGCCAAAGGTACATAGCTTGCTTACGCCACTCGTGAAGGTTTTCCACGCTCGAGCTCTCCGACGCCAGGGCGAGTGCGCGATGACCCGTCCGGTACACGTGTCTGAGGCCACCCTCCAGCGCGGCCCAACCGGTGTGCTCGATCCGCCAACCGGGAATTCTGGCAAGGGCGCGCACAGCTCCCTCGTCCAACGCCGTGAAGACCCTTCCCTTAGCAAGCACGCGGCGGATCACTTCGCTCTGATTGGCGAGCAGGGCATCATGAATCTTCGCGAATGTTCCGGTCTCAACCGCCGCGGCGAGCGGCTCTTTAAGCTTATCCCAGATCTCGACCAGCATCTCCGCGTCGCGAATCTCGGTGAGCGGGCGCGCGGCGTCGCGAAAACACCAATTCTCTTCGTGATAAACATCGTCGCCGAGCTCTGTGCGCACCAGGCGCAGCGCCGCCCGCACTTTCTTGAAGCATTTGCGCACCTCGCGGACGGCGTCATTCTGCGAGGCGCCGTGTTGACGCGAGTTCCGTTCCGCCCTGAGATATTTGAGCGCCTTTTCGATTTGATGCTTCACGTTGCGCGTGATGCCTTCGCTTACCGACTCTGCCACCTTCAGCTGAAATGCCATGTCACCACTCCCATATGGACTGCGGGGCGCGAGGATTGCTCGCACGCGCGGACAGAAAAGCACACGCCGACGACTGCGAAGAGAATCAGCAATACGGTCGCGGTCGTGGGCGACTTCCTCCAATGCAACTTCTTGATCGAACCGCCGGGTCCCACCGCATAGAGCGAATGGAAGCGAACGACGGAGCGGTCGAGCGCGACATTCGTTGCCGGTTGGCTGTCGGAGCGACGTTCGATCAGGTCGCGCACACTCTGGACCCAAATATCATTGCGGCGTGACGAGGTCATTCGCTGAATCAAGGCGCTTGCATATACCCGATCCTCTTTGGATAGCCCGGCATACGGCAGTTCGAATTTCGGGCGTTCATCGGGTTCGAGAATGAACAGGAGTCCCAAGTGAACCACTCGCCCCGAAGAGTCGAGACCCGCGACGCTTGAAATGGAAAAAATCTCCTTATCTCCATTCCAGCCCGGGAAGCGCTGCGCAAACAGTATCTCCGCCTGGGCCTTCGGCCCGCATTTCTCCAGCAGCTCCGTCGGTACGCCGTGCGAGAACCCCGCGGGGCGCAGCTTCGGGTCGAGAATCTGTCTCAACGGCAGGATTCCCTCCCCGTCGCTCGCAAGAATGGCATCGCTCTGATCGCGGTTGGGAAGAATCCAGTAGGCACGCATCGCGCTTCACCTCGCTTTTTTGCGCTTCGCGGTCCCATGGAACGCGGAATAGACGGACCGAAGGACATTATTGATCGCGCGAGTGTAGATCTGCTTGTTCTTCATCGAGATCAAGGTCGCGCCGGTATATCCCGCCTCGTAGGGGTGTAGCACCTTCTTGACCGTTTGGTCGAGCGACTCTAGCTTATTTGAGAGTTCTTCAGCCAAGGCTCGATAGTCGGTATGACTCTCGATCTCCTCGTCTATCTTGTTGATCAGGATGTGAATGAGCACGCCCTCCTTGAGATGCGGCAAGGCGGTCAGGAGCCAATCGAGGTCTTGTCGAATTCGTCGGCCATTGAGGAACCTTGAACCGGATAGGTCCTTGATGGTCATCATATAAAAGATGACGTCGGCGTCTTTACAAACTGCAAGCCATCCCGATGGTGCGTCGCGGTAGTCCGTCTCGCCGCCAATGTTGATCACGCCCTTGCAGGTAATGTCTATGGCTTGACGATTCGAAAGTACCAGCTTCACCGGGAAGGACTTGACCTTCTCTCCCATCGGCGAGTTCGAGTGGACCTGCGGTATCTCTCGGTTCTGCAGCCGCGCCAGGAAGCTGTCTTTGCCGCTGGCCGTCGGACCGATCACCGCGATTTTCTTTCCCGCCCACCAATCGAGCACGCCTTTCACCAGTCGAACGAGCTGCTTCTCGGCGCCTGAAAAGGAGGACAGGAACAAGAAGGCGCGAAACGTAGTGAGTGCCAGCGACATAGCTTTCATCCTTTTACGCGCCCCTCCGGCAGCCAAGAACCGCGGCGAGTCCCGCGATTCGACGGCAGACGCAGGCGCCTCGAGCGAACGGAATGGGTAATGGCCGATGGGGGATCACTCTCCTTGTCCTCAACGCCGCGCCGGGAAAGACGCGGCGGCATCGTGAGAAGCGGTGCCGTTCCCACGAGCACCGCCAAGAAGGTGGTCCCGTTGTTGATGATGGCGGCCATGGGCGGGTTGATGAGTCCCAGCGCGCCCAAGGCGATCGCTATGCTGTTGGGGACGACTATGATGCCGAGGTTCTGCCGAACACGGGACATGGTTCGTTCGCTGATCTCGAACGCCTTCTCGAGTTGGGCGAGGCTCCCGTCGAGCAACACCACGTCCGCAGTCTCAAGTGCCACATCCGTGCTGCCGGCGATCGAAATTCCCACGTCTGCGACCGCCAGAGCGGGCGCATCGTTGATGCCGTCGCCCACCATGGTGACGACGCGTCCCGCGGCGCGCAATTTCCTCACATAGTCGGCCTTTTCTTCCGGCAGGAGCCCGCCCACGGCGGTGTCGATTCCCACTGCGCGGGCGAGATTCTTCACCACCTCGGGGCCGTCGCCCGATAGGAGCACGACCTGTCGCCGGCCGTTGTCGCGTAGCCTCCGTACGATGGCCGCGCTCTCCGGACGGGTGCCGTCGGAGTAAGCGACCAGTCCGACCACCGCATCCTCGACCGCAACGCAAAGGCTCGAACTCTTGTCCTCATTGAAACGGGCCAGGTGCCTCTTGAACGAGGGCGGGATCTTGAGCTTTTGGCTCTCCATCCACATTGCCCGGCCGACTCTCACGCGACGCCCTTCAACTCGTGCGGACACTCCCAGTCCCACCGTATACTCCTCGCTTCCCGGCGCCGGCTCGACCAGGCGAATGCCGTGTCCTTTGGCGTAAGACTTCAACGCCCTCGCAACGGGATGGTCGTGCCTGGCTTCCACCGACGCGCACAACTTCATGAGGGTCGATTCCTTCATCCCTCGGGCAGTAACCACCTTGACCACTTCCGGCACCCCGCTCGTGAGCGTACCCGTCTTGTCGAAAATGATGACATCGGTCTTCGCGAGTCGCTCGAAGTACTGAGCGCCTTTGACCAATACCCCTTCGCGCGCCGCCAGCGTCATGGCGGTCAGCGCGGTCGTCGGAACCGCGATGCGAAAACCGGTTCCGAAATCGGTGATGAGCACGCACACCGCGCGGTTCACGTCGGAAGACAGCGCGGCAGCGAGCCAAGCGACCCCGAACGTCGGAAGCACGAGCTTGCTGGCAAAGTCCAGCGCGTCGCGCTGCAGCGTGAGCGGCTTCGATCCGACGGTGTTCAAGATTCTTTCGATCTTCGCGGCCTCGGTATTCTTTCCCGAACGCGTCACCTCGACGACCAGGTGGCCCTCGGCTACGACCGTCGACGCGAACACCGCATCGCCCTCCGTCTTCGAGAGCAGGTGCGACTCGCCGGTGAGCGCCTTCTCATCGACCTCGGCCAATCCCGATACTACTCTCCCGTCGGCCAGGATGCCGTGCCCTGTATGGACCATGAAACGGTCCCCGACCTTTAGATCTCCAAGCGGGACCGCTTCGAGTTTGCCGTCCGGAAGAACCCGCAACGCGTCTTGGTCCTTGCGCCGCATCAGCATCGACAGCGCGGAACGCGCGTTGTTGGCGGAAATGTCGAGCAACAGATCGCCGACACCCACCATCCAGATGACGAAGGAGGCGGTTATGGGACGACGCGTGGCGAGCGCCGCGAACGTTGCCGCCACATCGAGAAGATCGATGCTGACCTGGCCTTTGCGCAGCGCTGCGATGCTGCGACCCAGCGGCCGCAGCGAGTTTTCCACAACTCCCAAAGCCAGCCAGGGAAAGGACACCGCCCCCGTGAGGCACGTGAGGAGAACTCCGGTGGACGCCAATGCGCCGCCCCAGCGGATCGGAGCCGGCTCGTGCCAGTCGCGCGCCCATTCGGCCGGATCGCTCTTCAACAGCAATGCCACAATGAGCCCCTCGGTTATCTTTTGGGGGTCGTAGACCACGAGCATTGTGCGCCCGCCGGGCACGTGCTTGGTGCGCTTGACCCCGGGCAGCCCACCGGCAAGCATCGTCAGGGTGGCGAGATCCCGTTCCTTGATGCCGGTCACCAGCAGACGGACACGCCCCTTGATCGAGTGCACCGGTGTGATGTCGAATGGTTCGGGGTTTGCGCGATTGAGCGTGTGGATCTTCTCTCGCAGACTGCGGACGAATCGACCGGGGAGAGCAGCTCCATCGTCGTAGTCGACGTAGAATGCGCCGATACCTATTCGCTGCTCGAAACGCACTACATCGATGCGCTCCGCCAGCCACGCTGCGAGCGCACTCGCCTCGGCCGAATCCCTGCGCGCGCCGATCACGCAAGCGCGACCGCAACCCTTGTCAAAGACCTGCAACCCGGCGTTCATAAGGGGAACATCTTAGCAGCACTTTCGTGCGTCAGCGGATACGCAATTACCGGACTGTGGCGAGTGTATAAGTTCGCTATGGCAGCAACCGATCATCCATCCGGGACATCTGAGCCTTACATGCACTTGCAGTCGACTCAGCTTCGAGGATAGCAGCTATTTTCTCTCGCCATTTTCCGGGGAACATCGCAAACGGCTCGAGGGCTCGCCATAGTACCGCTTCTGGCGTAATTGCTCGATCGGGTAGTTCTCCGAATCGAGCGCCCGCTTAACGAGCACGTCTACCGTTGGTCCGACTCCGGACTCGAGACGGCGTGCGCAAACGCCGCTAGTTCATCGATATTTAATCTTCCATCATGATCTTTATCAGCGCGAGCCAGTTGCATTTCGAGATAACGAAATACTTGATCCTTTGAGACCACCTGGGTTGCCCCAATGGATCGTACCTAGTCTTTTATAGCCATAAAAAACACCTCCGAAGGCAACGAAACCGCGCCGCGTTATCGAGGATTTCAAGAGATAAGATAGCGCCGCGCCTATAAAGAAGTCGTAAATATTGCGAGAGAACGCCATAACGAATAGCAAAGGTACTCGCCCGTACTCCCACATTGTCGCTCTACGAGATTACCGCCTTACGAGCGAGCGACCGCATCCTGCTTTGGACCACCGCATCATGGTTATCCGAACCAAGGTATCCTTGGTAGCTGGCAGTCTCGTGAACGGGATTGTGCCGATATTTTCAACGATTCGTCGCGCCCAGCTGTTAGTTTTACGACATGTTTATGCGCTGTCTGCGACCCTACAGTCAAATGCTAGGCCTTTGCTTTATCGAGCTTCACGCATTGTCGCACTTATTAACAACGTCGATTCGACTTTCCCATACGTTGAGCGCGGTCTCATATCACAGCGAGTGGATCGACTGAGCCAAAGCTAGATAGGCCCCATTGAACCTAACCTCTAGATGGGAGAGTAACCAGATCTGGTGGGGAGTTTTGCTGCATGAACGTCGATCAGGCCGCGCGCGCGACGATTTCGGACGACGTATCGGAGGAATTGTGTGCCGCTGCCCCAACATCCGGTTAATCTCCCCTTGTTTTGCCCGACAAGGCGGCAGTTTGCGCACAGGTGCGAGAGCGAATTCTCAGCGCCATTGCCAGTAATCGCTGAACAAAAAATTCGCGGTCCCTGTTGAGGATGCTTTGATGTACGCCGAGTCGGCGTTCGCGTCCCGCAACAAACTTGCCGCAGCGGTTCATACCGAATGCCGGTCGACCCGGAGATGCGCAGTCAATTGACGGCGAAAGCGCTGGAATCCTAACGACAAGCAGCCGGTCCCAAGCGCAGAATACCCTGGCAAAGGCGCGGGGTTGGAAGTCGCACGAGGATCTCGCTGTATCGATCGGACCGTCGCGCTAGGGACTTGAGGCGGAATCGGAATATGAGCAACAAAGAAGTCCATAGTGACATCGTAATCGGCGGGCGGTCGCGTCGCCGC
>PLAH01000025.1 GCA_003134045.1 Gammaproteobacteria bacterium | reverse complement strand
TTCGCTCGACTCGACCAGTTTGAAGTCGCCGAGGCCGAACATGTCCTGCTTGAGCATTTTCAGCACCAGGCGATTGCCATCGTTGCCCGCCTCGATGCCGTAAATCTCTTTGTTGAGAGCGGGCGCGAACTGCTTGATGTCGTTGAAGTCGCGCAGTCCCGCGGCGTAAGTGAAGGCGGGTACGGCGAGCGTGTACTTGGCCCCTTCCAGATTCGCTCCCACGACGACCACCGAGCCGTCAGCAAGAAAGGGGCCACGATCGGCTGCCTGCGCCGGCATCCAGTTACCCAGGAATACATCGACATCCTTGTTCTGCATCGAGGCGAACGTGACGGGCACGGACAGCACCGTGATGCTGGGCGTGTAGCCGATGGTGCGCAGGAGCTGCGCCACCAGCGCGGTCGTGGCCGTGACATCGGTCCAGCCGACATCGGAGAAGCGCACGTTGCGACAGCTCGCCGGATCGCGGTCGGGCGCCGCAGCGGCGCGCAGCGGAGCTCCGGCCACCGAGAGGGCGAGCGCGGCAATCAGGAGAAAAAGAGCCCGAAGTCGGGTGGCAGCGGCCCTGAACGCCGACTTGACCGTGCGCTCCATGGGGCGGCATGATCGGTCCGGGGAGCGAGGCTTTGAATGGTCGTTTAACGAGGACTTGGTGGCGTTCAAACAACATCCCTAAAAGATTGAAATTATAAGAATTAGTCGTCGATTCGCATAGTAGACGGTAGTCATGCAGGCCGTCTACAAGAGCCCTCCGGACAGCGCAAAGGCACCAAAATTGAACACACAATCAGTGATTCCTGCACCCACTTCGGTCGAGCCGCTGGAAGATTCACGGCGCCGCCAGCTGATCGACGTGACCATCGACAGCCTAGCTGAACTTGGCTATGTCGGCACCACGCTCGCGCAAATCACCGGACGCGCCGGTGTCACCCCGGGATTGGTCGCGCATTACTTCGGCGACAAGGACGGTTTGATGGATGCGGCATTCCGCTTGCTGGCACGGCGGGTGGGCGATCATGTGCGCGCCCGCTTGCGCCAGATCAGCACGCCGCGCGCCCGCATCCAAGCCGTCATCGATGCCAATTTGTCGCCGGAGGAGTTCGCCCAGCGAACCGGTACCGCGTGGCTCGCCTTCTGGGGACAGGTGCTGCAGGTTCCGAGTCTGAAACGAGTTCAATCCGCTTACCAGCGCCGCACCCTCAGCAATTTGCGCAGTGCTCTGAAGCAATTGGTGGCTCCGGACGAGGCCCGGAACCTGGCGGCCATGATCGCGGCGATGATCGACGGCGTATGGCTGCGCGCGGCGCTCTCGGGCTGGCGTGAAGCGGACAGCGAGAGCGCCCGCGCCCTGCTCACGGAATTCGTCGACGGACGATTGAATGGAACGCGCGCGGCGCCCGCGCCCGAGTCCGATGAAACCGGGTCCGGCGGGTCCAAGGCGGGCGAGCGTACCGGCCGCACTGCCGCGCCGTCGGCGGGCGAGCGTTTCGCTTCGTTCAATCCAGCCACCGGTGAGGTCTTGGGCTACGTCAGGGTGGCCGGTGCCACCGAGGTCAACGCTGCCGTGCGCGCCGCGCAACGCGCGCAAGTGACCTGGGCGGCCATGACGGGGGCCGAGCGAGCGCGGATTCTGCGCCGCGCCGCGGAACTCTTGCGCTCCCGCAATCGAGAGCTGGCCGAACTCGAATCGCGCGACACCGGCAAGCCCATCCAGGAAACCCTGGTCGTCGACGTGATTTCCGGCGCGGATTGTTTCGAGTATTTCGCCGCGCTCGCCCAGAGCTTGAGCGGCGAGCACATCGATCTGGGCCCGCAGGCGTTCGGCTACACCCGGCGCGAGCCCTTAGGCGTGGTCGCCGGTATCGGCGCCTGGAATTATCCGCTGCAGATCGCCTGCTGGAAGGCTGCCCCCGCGCTCGCCTGCGGCAATGCCATGATCTTCAAGCCGGCCGAACTCACGCCGTTCACGGCGGTGAAGCTCGAAGAGATTCTATTGGAAGCGGGCTTGCCCGCCGGCGTCTTCCAAGTCGTGCAGGGTTTCGCGGAAACCGGGCGGCTGCTCACCCGGCATCCCGATATTCGCAAGGTGTCGCTCACCGGGGAAGTGGGCACGGGCAAGGCCGTCATGAGCGATGCGGCGCAAACCCTCAAGAACGTGACGCTCGAACTCGGCGGCAAATCGCCGCTCATCGTGTTCGGCGATGCGAAGCTCGACAACGCCGTGTCCGGCGCCCTGCTGGCGAATTTCTATTCGTCGGGCCAGGTGTGCTCGAACGCCACGCGCGTGTTCGTGCACTCGTCCATCAAAGCGGCGTTCCTCGAACGGCTGGTCAAGCGCGTCGGCGCCATGCGGATCGGCGACCCGATGGACCCGGCGACGCAGGTGGGTGCGCTGGTATCCGAGCAACACATGCACAAGGTGTTGAGCTACATCGATCGCGGCCGCGCCGAGGGCGCGAAACTTCTGATCGGCGGCAGGCGAGTCACCGCCGGTCCTTTAAGCAAGGGCTATTTCGTCGCCCCCGCGATTTTCGACGATTGCCGCGACGACATGGGCATCGTGCGCGAGGAGATCTTCGGCCCCGTCATGTCCGTCATGGATTTCGAGGACGAAGGCGAAGTCATCGCGCGCGCCAACGCCACTGAATTCGGACTGGCGGCCGGCGTGTTCACCAACGATCTGACGCGCGGACACCGGGTGATCGCGCAGTTGCAGGCGGGCACCTGCTGGATCAATCACTACAACGTAACGCCCGTCGAGATGCCGTTCGGCGGCGTCAAGATGTCAGGGCTCGGCCGCGAGAACGGACGGGCCGCGATCGAACACTACACACAATTGAAGAGCGTCTACGTTGCCATGGGCGACATCGATGCGCCGTATTGACGCGGCGGCTGCGCAACGCCGCTCGACCGGCCGACCTTTGAGGAAAGATCATGGCGAATGACAGTTTCGATACGGTGATCGTCGGCGCGGGATCCGCGGGATGCGTACTGGCGGACCGGCTGAGCGCCGACGGGACGCGGCGGGTGTTGCTGCTCGAATACGGCGGCTCGGACCGATCCATTTTCATCCAGATGCCCTCGGCGCTGTCGATACCGATGAACATGCCGAAGTACAACTGGTTCTATCACACGGAGCCTGAGCCGCACTTGAATGGGCGCAGCATGCACACGCCGCGCGGCAAGGTACTGGGCGGGTCCTCGTCGATCAACGGCCTGGTGTACATCCGCGGCAATCCCCACGATTTCGAGCGCTGGCAGGAAGAGGGTGCGGCCGGCTGGTCCTACAGCGACGTGTTGCCGTATTTTCGGCGCGCCGAGAAGCGCGAGGAAGGCGGCGACGACTATCGCGGTGCGAACGGCAAGCTGCAGACCCGCTATGGCACGCTGAAAAATCCGTTGCACGCCGCGTGGCTGGCCGCCGCCGGCCAGGCGGGCTATCCGCAATCCGCCGACGTCAACGGCTTCCAGCAGGAAGGCTTCGGTCGCATGGACATGACCGTGGGCGGCGGCAGACGCTGCAGCGCCGCCAACGCCTACCTGCGCCCGGCGATGCGCCGGCCGAACCTCAAAGTGCTCACCCATGCGCTCGCGACCCGCATCGTGTTCGAGGGCCGGCGTGCGCGCGCGCTCGAGTACACGCACGCAGGGTCGACGCATCGGGTCGAGTGTGAAGAGCTGATTCTCTGCGGCGGACCCGTCAACTCGCCCCAGTTGTTGAAGCTCTCCGGGGTGGGACCCGCCGCGGAATTGCGCTCGCACGGTATCGATGTGGTGCACGATCTGCCCGGTGTCGGGGAAAATCTCCAGGATCACCTGGAGTTCTATTTCCAAGTGGCGTGCAAGGAACCCATCACGCTGTATTCCTCGATCGATATGTGGAGCCGCGCGCTGATCGGCGCGCGCTGGCTGCTGCGCAAGGACGGCCTCGGCGCCACCAATCATTTCGAGACCTGCGGTTTCATCCGCAGCCGGGCGGGCATCGCGTACCCGGACATCCAGTATCATTTCCTGCCCATGGCCGTGGCCTACGACGGTTCGACCCTGGCCCAGGAGCACGGCTTTCAGGCCCATGTCGGCCCGATGCGCACCAAGAGCCGCGGCTGGGTGCGCCTTGCTTCGGGCAACCCGCTCGACAAACCGCGCATCCTGTTCAACTACCTGAGCGAACCCGACGACTGGACCGAGATGCGCGCCTGCGTGCGCCTGACCCGCGAGATCTTTGCGCAAGCTGCGTTCGACC
>PLAH01000191.1 GCA_003134045.1 Gammaproteobacteria bacterium | reverse complement strand
ACCGCCAGCAGCATCTTGCGCAGCGCCTCCGCCTGCCCCGGCTCGAGACCGCGTTCCGGGGTCCAATCCGGCGGCAGGCCGAACCGGCCCAGGTGGCGCAGATCGCCGGCCAGCCGAACCGGTTCCGGGCCGAAACGCGCGACGGCGCTCTCGTGGCCGATGCAATCGGCGTCGAGGAGAGGCTGCAGCGCCGCCGCCATGACGACGTCGTCGTCGGCATCGAGGCTGCGCACGATGTCGGCCACTTCGAGCGCGCTGCGGCGGGCCGCATCCGCGGCGGCCGGCAGCTCGAACGAGCGCACTGCGACGAGGCCCTCCTGGAGCTTGGTGCTGGCCGTGCGGCCCGTCGTGGTGGTTTCCATGATGTGCGGTCAAGAGGGACTATTGCCGGTATCATACGCGGCATGCCAATTTCCAGCGCATCGAGCGTGACCGTCCGCGTGCTCGGCATCGATCCGGGCTCGCAGTGCACCGGATTCGGCGTCGTGGATGCGACCGGGCCGAGGCTCGCCTATGTGGCGAGCGGCGTCATCCGCACGACCCAGGGCGATTTCGCGGCGCGGCTGTGCGAGATCTTTCGCTGTGTGCAGACGGTCGTCGCGCAATACCGGCCGCAGGAGATCGCCATCGAAAGGGTCTTCGTGAACCGCAATCCCGACAGCGCTTTGAAGCTCGGCCAGGCGCGCGGGGCGGCGATCTGCGGCACGGCAGGCGCCGCTGCGGAGCTGTTCGAGTATGCCACGCGCGAGATCAAGCAGGCGGTGGTCGGCTCGGGCAGCGCCGAGAAATCCCAGGTGCAGCTCATGATGAAGAGCCTCCTGAAGCTCGAGGGGCCGTTGGCAAGCGACGCCGCCGACGCCCTGGCGGCGGCGGTGTGCCATGCATTGCGCGGCCGCGTGCGGCTGTCGGTGCTGCGAGCGGGCGGGGGCGCATGATCGGGTTTCTCAAGGGGCGCTTGGCCGCCAAGCAGCCGCCGATGCTGCTGGTGGACGTGGGCGGGGTCGGCTACGAACTCGAGGCCCCCATGTCGACGGGTTACGGGCTGCCGGCCGCGGGCGAGCCGGTGGCCTTGTTCACCCATCTGGTGGTGCGGGAAGACGCGCACATCCTGTATGGGTTCGGCTCGGAGGGCGAGCGCCGCCTGTTTCGCGCGTTGCTCAAGGTGTCCGGCGTGGGCCCGAAGATTGCCCTCGGGATCCTGTCGGGCTCCAGCGTCGAGGATTTCGTGCGGATCATCGAATCGGAGGAGGTCGCGATGCTGACCCGGATTCCCGGCATCGGGCGCAAGACCGCGGAGCGGGTGATCATCGAAATGCGCGACAGCGTACGGAAGCTGTCGGCGCCGCTCGCAGGCGGTGAACCGAGTGCCGCGGGAGTGGCCGGAGCACCGACACCGCAGAGCGAGGCATTCAGCGCCTTGATCGCCCTGGGCTACAAGCCGCCCGAGGTCACGCGTTTGCTGAAAGCAGCCGATGAGCCGGGTCTGTCGACCACGGACATCATCCGACGCGCCTTGAAGTCAGCGGCCAAACCGTAGGATCACGCATGGGTATCGAGCAGGATCGCATCATTGCCAGCACCGGCGGCCGCGACGACGAGGTGGTCGATCGCGCCGTGCGCCCGAAGACCCTCGCCGACTACGTGGGCCAGCCGGCCGTGAAGAACCAGATGGAGATCTTCATCCAGGCGGCACGCCAGCGCGGCGAGGCCCTGGATCACGTGCTGATCTTCGGACCGCCCGGCCTCGGCAAGACGACGCTGGCGAACATCATCGCCAATGAGCTGAAAGTGAATTTGCGGCAGACCTCGGGGCCGGTGCTGGAACGTCCCGGCGACTTGGCGGCGCTGCTCACCAATCTCGAGCCGCGCGACGTGCTGTTCGTGGACGAGATTCATCGCTTGAGTCCGGTGGTCGAGGAGGTCTTGTATCCCGCCATGGAGGACTCGCAGCTCGATCTGATGATCGGCGAGGGGCCAGGCGCGCGCTCGATCAAGCTCGACCTGCCGCCGTTCACGTTGGTGGGCGCCACCACCCGAGCGGGCCTGCTCACTTCGCCGTTGCGCGACCGGTTCGGCATCGTGCAGCGCCTCGAATTCTATTCCACCGAAGAGCTGACCAAGATCGTGATTCGCAGCGCCTCCATCTTGCGGCTGCACCTGCAGCCCGACGGCGCCGATCGGATCGCCGAACGCTCGCGCGGCACGCCGCGCATCGCCAACCGTCTGCTGCGGCGGGTGCGTGACTTCGCCGAGGTCAAGGCGGGCGGCCTCATCAGCGGCGATGTGGCCCTGGCGGCGCTCGACATGCTCGAGGTCGATCCCCAGGGCTTCGACATGCTCGATCGCAAACTGCTGCTGACGGTCATCGAGAAGTTCGAAGGCGGCCCCGTGGGCGTCGACAGCCTGGCCGCGGCCATGAGCGAGGAGCGCGGCACCATCGAGGATGTGATCGAGCCGTTTCTGATCCAGCAGGGATTTCTCATGCGCACCGCGCGCGGCCGCGTGGCGACCCGCAGCGCCTATGCCCACTTCGGCCTCGCGGCGCCGACGGTCGAGCGCGATCTGAATTTACCGTTGTTCCGGGACGGCGGTTAGATGTCCAACGGCAACGATCTCGCAACCGGTCCTCAGGCGCCGAAACCCCAGGATTGACGGGTCGGCGCGGGGCGGCGACCGGGATTACGCCTTGCTTCCGGACACGAGCAACTGCACGAGCGCCCGGTAATCGGTTTTTCCGGTGCCGAGCACCGGAATCTGCGCAATGTCCCGTACGATCCGGATGTTGTGCAATCCGGAGAGCCCCATGTCCTGAATGGTCTTGTTCACTTGCTCGCGCTCCAAGTGCCGAATCGTGAACAGGATCAATTCGGGATGACTGTCGTCCGGGGTCGACAGCACGGCGAGGCACGGACCTTTGTCGTCCGGCCGCGCATAGGCGCGCATCAATACCTCTTCAATGGCCGGCAGTGAAACCATTTCTCCGCCGATTTTGACAAACCGGGTCAGCCGCCCCATGAAGGTCAATCGCTTCCGTTCATCCGCTTTCACCAGGTCGCCCGTGCGATACCACAGTTCACCGTCGACCGTTTCGAAAGGCGAGGGTCCGGTGTAGTTCAAATACCCTGTGAAAATGCTCGGCCCCCGAACCAGCAACATCCCGGTCTGTCCCGGCGCGACCGGCCGGTGGCTATCGATATCCATCACGAGCACCTCCACCGAGGGCAACGGCGTGCCGATGGTTCCGGGTTCAACGTCATCCTCGCGCATCACCGACACGATCGGCGAACATTCGGTGATGCCGTACCCCTCCAGAATGACGGCCCGCGGACAACGCGCCTTCACGGCCTCGTAAACCTCCCGCGAGCATTTTTCCGCGCCGGTCACGCACAGGCGAGGCGAGCTCAGCTCGCTGCCGCCGCTCGCGCGGACGATATTGGATAGGAACGTAGGCGTGCTCGGCAGAATCGTCACCCGGTAGGCCTCGATGATTTTGGCGAGCACCGCGACTTCATTGGGGTTGGCGTGATGCACCACTCTGATTCCGGCGAGCAGCGGCAAGAGCATGGTGCCGGTCAAGCCGAACGAATGGAACGGCGGCAGCATGCCCAGAAACCGGTCGTCCTGATAAATGGTGAAGCTGGACAGCGCGTCGCGGATATTGGTCAGTATGTTGGTGTGCGTGAGGGGCACTGCCTTGGGCAAAGATTCCGTACCGCTCGTGAACAGCACGACGGCAACGTCGGCCGCGGCGACGCGCGCGAGGCTGCGCCATGTGAGCCGGGCACGCAGCGCCGCGGACAATTTTTCGCTCCAGCGAATCGTTCCGGCCAATCGCTCCAGCGGTACCAGACGGTCCCCCAATGCCGCCAGTTCGATTCCCTGGGCGGCCAGCCGGCGCACGAGCAAGTCCGACGTCAATAGTTTTTGGACCCCCAGCATATCGAGGCCAAGCTGGATCACGCGCGGGCCGGCGGTCCAGTTGATCATCACCGGCGTCTTGCCCGCAAAAAGCGTTGCCAGAAAAACCGTATCGGCTGCCACGGAGGCGGGCAACAGAATGCCGATGTACTGCCCTGGAAGAGCGGCGATTTTGGGGCGCAGGGCCACGATGGCGGTGACGAGATCGCGGTAGGTACGGCTTCCCTGCTGCAGGTCCGCGGCAATCACTTGACCGGGGTTGCGGCGGGCCTGCGCCAGAAACACTTGCTGGATGCTGGCGCCGGGAGGAATTTGCACGCGCACCTTGCCCAAATCCGCGAGCCATGCGGCCGACGGTGCGGCTATCTGCACATCCGTGGACTCTGCCGATGCGCCGCCGCAGGCCGCCATGATGACGTCGCCCACGGTTCGCACGGCGTCCACGCCGGGCACGGACACGGCAAACTCCTTTTCCAGCCAGAGCAGGATCTCGGTGGTGGCCAGGCTATCCAGTCCCAGATCCCGCGCCAATTCCTGATCGTCGCGCAGATCTTTTATGCCGGTCGCTTCATGCAGATGCGCCAGCACAATTTGCCGCGTCGCCGCCGGTGCATCGGTAACGGCCGATTCCGTACTCCGCCTGGGTTCGGCAAGTTCGCGCGCGCCGCCTTTCTCCCACAGACTGTAGGGCACGTACAGGGCGGGCGGGGCGGCATGGTTGTAAAAGCCGTCCAGATACGCATTGAGGTCGTGGCGTTCTGCATGACGCGGAAGATCGTCGGGTTCGGCGAGTTCGACTTGCACGTCCCGCTTCGGCGCAAAGAACACGCCGCTGGCCAACAGTTCTCGGAGATGCCCAACCAGGCCATCTTTCAATCGGGGCGGCGTGCCCAGGGCCCAACCGAAGCAGCTGCCCCACAGTCCCGTGGTTCGCACCAGCACGACTCTGATGCCAGGCAGTTCGGAAATGATACGGCGGGCCGCGCTCACGCCACCCAGGGTTTCCTGGCGCTGCCGCATGAGCCTGCCGGCAGGGTAGAGCAGCACGTTTTCCCCCTGCTTCAGGGCCTCGATGCACAGATCGATGGAATGCTGCACCTCCCGTACGCTGCCTTGTTCGAGTTCGGAGAAGACCGGAACCCGCAATACGCCGAGCAGGTTGGCCATCGCGCGAACGATGGGCTCGTCGATTTGGTTTGCCAGCGCCAGCGGGCGAATGCCAAATTGTCCATGCAGGCAGGCGGTAACGATGACCGGATCGATCAGCGCCGGGTGGTTCGGCATGAACAGAATGCCGTGCGTGCCGCGCTGCCTGACCGCCGCTGAACCCTTGACGTGTATGCGATACCGTAGGGCGAGAAGGCATCTCGCCACCAGGCACAACCCCTGGGCGAGCCAGGACGCGCGGCCCGGTCTTCGCCGTGCGAACGGCAGCGCCGCCAGGATCGCAACCGACAATGTCCCAGCGCCTACAAGTATCGAGACGATCGTCGGTTTCAGAGATTTTCCGGGGGAGTGTAATAAACGACTCGCGGCAGTATAGTCTCAACACCCCCAGAACAAGCGGACGCCGGATCGTTCATTGAATGCCCGTGCTCCGAGCCTCGGGCTGCCACGGGGCCGGCGATCGTTGCGGCGGAGTACGCGCAAGCCGCAAGGCGATGCACGTTTGTGCGGATAGGTTTGCCATTCCAAGGCTGCTAGCCTGGGCGCTGGATATATCGACTCCTCGGAGACCCGAACGATGGAAATTACCGAATGCACCGCAGGGTCCTCGAAAGCGTGGCTCGGCAAGCGGATTGTGGCTACTCTCATGCCGGGGGCTCTACTGTTCGCGATGTGGCCCCTGAATCTTCCGGCCTTTCAAGACGCGCAAGCGCCGGCGCCGATCGCAACGTCCGCACCGGCCTATGCGCAACAAACTCCCCAGCAGCTGCAGCAGTTGGTCGCACCGATTGCGCTGTATCCGGACTCCCTGGTGGCGCAGATCCTGGCGGGTTCGACCTTTCCCGACCAAGTCGTGCTGGCGGAGCGATGGGTCCAAGCACATTCCGATTTGAAGGGCGACGCCTTGGGCCAAGCGGTGGACCAGCAGCCCTGGGATCCGAGCATCAAGGCGCTCGCCGCATTTCCGTCCGTGCTCGGGAATATGGACAAGAACCTGTCCTGGACGTCCTCGTTGGGCGATGCTTACTACAATCAGCAGCAGGGTGTGATGAATGCCGTGCAAGTGATGCGGCAGCGGGCGCAGGCGGCGGGGAATCTGAAGAGCACGCCGCAGCAAACCGTGCAGGCACAGGACTCGACCATCGTCATTCAACCAGCGAGTCCCGATGTCGTTTACGTCCCGGCATACGATCCGTGGGTGGTTTACGGCGATCCGATCCTGGCGTGGCCGGGTTGGTACCCGTATCCCGGGATCTGGTATGACGGTCCATTCCTTTCCTTCGGGCTCGGATTCGGCATCGGCTTCTTTGGCGGTTTCGGATGGGGTTGGGGCCATTGGGGATTCGACTGGCACAACCGGTACCCTATTTATAACCACGACCGGTACTTCTCCCACAGCCACACGTTTTACAACCGCAACGCGTACTACCACGGCGGCGGTGAGCGGGGCGTGGCAACGAACGTGGAGCGCGGAGCGGGCGGGAGTCGCGGCGGCTATGCCGGGGGCTATGCCGGGCGAGGAGCCGAACATGGAGGCGGTGCCGAACACGGCGCTGGAGGTGAACGCGGAGGCAACGCTGAACGCTCCGGCGGCGGCTACAACAGGTCCGGCGCAACGGGCGATCCTTTTGGCGGACGGAGCGATGCGGCTCGAGGATATGCTCAACCACGCGGCGAGAGCGGGGTGCGCTCGGGCGCATTCAGCGGCTACGGTCATGGCGGGGAGGCCAGAGGCTTCTCCTCACGCGGAAGCTCGAGCGTTGGCGGCGGCGGCCACGCTGGCGGCGGCGGTGGGGGCCACGGCGGTGGCGGACGGCATTGAGACTTCATGATGTCCCCGGATTTTGGAAACTTGCAATGAAGAGGCTCCCTATGCCGCGAACGAAGCTGAGCATCGATACATGTGATGGGGCCAATCGGCGGCGGCTCGCCGCATGCGCCATTTTTTTGGTCGCATGCTTTCCGCTCGATTGCATGGCGCAGCAGCCGGGTCAGAAAACGTTTTCATCGCCCGAAGAGGCGAGCAGCGCCTTGGTCACGGCCGTGCAGAGCAACGACGAGAAAGCGACGCTCGATTTGCTGGGTCCCGACGGGAAGCAAATCGTCTCCTCGGGAGACAGCACCGAGGACGCGCACGGCCGCGCGGAATTCGTACAGGCCTATCGGGAGATGCACCGTCTGGTGAAAGAGCCGGACGGAACCACGACGTTGTATATCGGCGCAAAGAACTGGCCCACGCCCATACCGCTCGTGCGCAAGGGCCATTCGTGGTATTTCGACACCGACGCGGGAAAGAAGGAGATTTTGTACCGGCGGATCGGCCGGAACGAGATATCGACCATTCGCGTATGCCAGGAACTGGTGGCGGCGCAGAAGGACTACCGCCGCGCGCAGCCCGACGAGTTTGCCGAGAAAATCTTGAGCGATGCCGGGGGGCGCAACGGTCTTTATTGGCCGGCGGCGGCGGGCGAGCCGCAGAGCCCCATCGGGCCGCTGGTGGCATCCGCGGTCACCGAAGGTTATGCCGCCAATGGAAAGGAGATCGTGCAAACTCCCTACCGCGGCTATTACTTCCGTATTCTCACGCGGCAGGGGACGCATGCCCCAGGGGGCGCGAAGAGCTATATCGTCAACGGCAAGATGACCGAAGGATTCGCGTTCGTGGCCTATCCCGCGGAATACCGGTCCTCCGGCGTTATGACCTTGATCGTCGGCAGCGACGGCGTCGTGTATGAGAAGGATCTCGGCAAGGAGAGCGCCGCCATCGCCAAGGCCATGAAGCAATACGACCCCGATGCGGGCTGGCATCGGACCGATGAAGCGCCGGCGGAGGCCGCCAGCGATCAAACAATCCGGTAAAGCGCCGGACCATGAACAGCAAGACGCTCGCGGCGGCTTTGAGCGCGTTGCTGGCCGGCCTGTCGTGCCAGGCGGCTCAGTCGACGCTGTCGCAGCAGAACGAACAGATGCTGCAGCAGATCCAGCAACAACGGGGGGTGACCCCCGCGCAGACGGAGCGATTGCGGACGATCTTCGCACGCTCGGGCTTCATGGGTCAGGGTAATCCGGCGATCAGCGTCCATCCGGAGACGGAGGACGGATGCCGGAAGAAGCTGGAGCAGCAGCATGTCAGCTATGAGAACCCGCAGTTTGAGAAGATCTGCGGCGCCAAATACATGGCGCCCCTTTACGATCCTAAAAAGACCGCCTCGGCCCAAGCCAAGGCCTGCATCGATCAATTCGAATATCCGGATATTCCCTGTGCTTACCCCGTGGTGTGGGTGAAGGCGCGCGAAGCGGCGCAGGTGTGCGAGGCCGAAGGCAAACGAATATGCGACGCGCACGAGTGGGAAGGCGCCTGCGCCGGCGAACTCGAGGAGCCCGACTATCGCTTCGACCTCGCGCAAGGCATGACACCGAACGCCGCCGTCGAACGCATGCGCGCCGCTCACAATCGAGCGTTCGAGCCGACCAAGACCTGGAGCTATGGGCCGGAATATCAGCGCGGCATTTGTGCGACCGGCAGCTTCAAGTCGGCCGGCTGCCCCGGCGGCGGCTGGAATCTCTGCGGCTCTAATACCTATCCCGCCGGCGATTTCCCCGCCTGCCACAGCCCGCTCGATGTCTACGATCTCAACGGCAACGCGGCGGAGCACATGAACCTGCCGCTGAACCCCGAGCAAATGGCGAGCCGCGGGAGCAAGGAGCTCGGAGTCACGGAAATGAAGGGCAGCTGGTTCATCTTCGACACCTACCGGGCCCATCCCGACTGGTGCCGCTGGCGCGCGCCGTTCTGGCATGGCAGCCAGGTGATGGATCCCCATAGCCATGCGAATTACCATCTCGGGTTCCGCTGCTGCGCGACTCTCGCAACCAATGCGCAAGATTCGTTGCCGGCGGTTCTCAGCCGCAGTCCGCACGTCGCCGGCCATGCACATCCATGACGTTCTCTACGTAGTTCCCCTGAATACAGGATCCAGTGACGAGGTTAAGCTGTTTCCATGGGAAGGCCACATCAGCGATTATTCGTTCACGCATTATATTTACTCCTGACCGTGGCAATCGGTGGAGCGCACGCGGCACCTTCGACATCGGACGGCAGGCATCTTTACGAGCCGTGTGTAGTCTGCCACCAGCCGAACGCGTGGGGTACGCCGGACGGCGCCATCCCGAATCTTGCCGGCCAGCAAAAGCGCTATCTGGAGAAGCAGTTCGCCGTGTTTCGATCGGGGGCACGTGTGGACACGGCAATGCAAATCGTGGCGGCGCATCAGGCGTTCGGCAACCAGCATGACATCGCCGCGCTTGCGAGCTATCTCTCAGGTTTGGATCCGAACCCCAGCCCGGCTCAGGGCGCGGGACAACATCTCCGTGTCGGACAGGAACTGTACGCGCATATTTGTGCCGCTTGTCACGGTATCGATGGTCGAGGCGAGCCGGCCAATCGAGTGCCGCGCATTGCCGGACAGCATTACCCCTACCTGAGACGACAGATCGAGGCGGCGGCGAATCTGCACAAGGATCTCGCGCCGCCCGAGATGACCAGTGCGCTGCGGGGTATGCGCCCGCAGGAAAAGGATGCACTGGCTGATTACATCTCACGTCTCGGCGACTCGAACGCCCTGCTGGATTCGAACCGTCCCGGAGCGGGGAACTATGAGGCACCCGATTCGCGCTAGCTCGTCGTTCGAACGCCTGTTTGGGAGAAAACAATGCCGGTAACCCGTCGAATTCTGGTGGCAGTCAAGGATCTCGCCGCCAAGCCGTTGCCCGCGGTCCTCAAGGCCGCGCAACTCGCTCGGGGCTATGGCGCCGAGGTGGAACTATTTCATGCGCTGACCTCGCCGCTCTATGCCGACCCCGTTGCGATGCGTGAGCAGGGGCTCGACTCGCTCGAACAGGATTTGCGGCAGAAGGCACTGCGCCACCTCGAATCGATCGCCGATCGACTGCGCATGCATAGCATCAAGGTCACCGTCTGCGCCGAGTGGGATTACCCCGGTTATGAGGCCATCGTTCGCCGGGCGCAACGCATCAAGGCGGACCTCATCGTTGCGGCACGGCACACGGGGCGGCACCGCATGCCTTCGCTGCTACGACTGACCGATTGGGAGCTGGTGCGCCTGAGCCCGGTACCCGTGTTGCTGGTGAAAAATCCGCATCCCTATCGCCGCCCCGTCATCCTGGCAGCCGTCGATCCATCGCACGCGCACGAGAAGACGCTGCAGCTCGATAGGGAGATTTTGCGGATCGGCAGGACGCTCACGGCCGCGCTGCGGGGCAGCTTGCATGCGGTGCACGCGTATGCGCGCTTCCCGGTCAACGTCCCGCCCGAGATACTCGAGCCCGGGACGCTGGACCGCATGCAGGACGCGGCGGAACGCACGGCGCGTTTGCGCTTCAGCCGCGCCCTTCGGTCCGCGCGGATTGCGCGTGCGCACCAATATCTCATCGCTCGTCCGCCGGTCGTCGCCATTGCGGAAGCGGCGAGCAAGAGCCGCAGCGCGATCGTCGTGATGGGAGCAATTTCACGCTCGGGGTACAAACGCCTGCTGTTCGGGAACACGGCTGAACGGATCCTCGACGATTTGACCTGCGACATCATGGTCGTCAAACCGGCGAAGTTCCGCAATCGCGTACCGCGCACATCGCGCGGAGCGCGTTTGAGAACGACCGCACCGGCGATAGCCATGGGATACTCGTTTGGATAGCTGCCAACAATTGCGCCGGACATCGGCGGGGAGATACCGATGACCATGCGTCCGATCCGCAGTATTCTCGTCCCTGTCAGGAACATATCGGCGCGATCGTTGCCGGCCGTGAACAAGGCCGCGCAATTGGCCGAGGCACTGAACGCAAAACTCGAACTTTTCCACGATTTGAACAGTCCCATCACGGTCGATACGTTGGGCAGGCCGGGAAATACCCTCCGGGGCATAAAGGCCGAAGCGCGGCGGGCCGCGGTCGAAGGTCTGGAACGTTTGGCGGTGCCGCTGCGCGAGCGCGGGCTGACGGTATCGACCGCTGCCGCGTGGGACTATCCGGCGTACGAAGCGATTGCGCGACGCGCCGTCGCGCTCGGTGCCGATTTGATCGTTGCACCGCGCCGGGACCGGCATCGTTTGGCCGCCTTGCTGGGCTATACGGACTGGGAGCTGTTGCGTTTGAGTCCCGTCCCGGTGTTGCTGGTCAAGACTTCCCAGCCCTATCGCCGACCCACCGTGCTGGCGGCGATCGATCCGACGCACGCCCATGCGAAGCCGAGCGAACTCGACCAGCGAATTCTCGACTACGGAACTCAAGTCGGCCGGGCATTGCGCGGAGCGCTTCACGTCGTGCATGCCTACACGCCACGACCGCTTCCACCGACGGTGACGTTCGACACCAAACGCCGGGAGAGCTTGCTGGCGGACGGCGAACGGGAGGCGCGCCGGATCTTCGACGGCGCGTTCGTCAAGAGGTCGATTCCCACGTCGCGCCGTCACCTGGTGCGCGGCGAACCGGCCACCGCCATTCCCGCAACGGCGCGCAAAACGGGCAGCGCGATCGTGGTCATCGGAGCGGTATCGCGATCCGCCTTGAAGCGGGTTTTTATCGGCAATACGGCCGAAAGCGTCATGGATGAACTGCGCTGCGACTTATTGGTCGTGAAGCCGGCGAAGTTTGCTCTCAAAGGGCCGCGCACGAGGCGCGGGCCACTGTTCATCTCGACCGCCCCTCCGCTCTAGGGTTCCCGCGTCGCGGCGTTTCCTGCGACAGTAGCGACCTTTGAGTAAAAGCCGCGAAGCGAGCGAGCGTCATGCAAGCGATGGTACTGAACAGCATCGGGAGCGCGCTCGAATGGACGCAGCTCCCCGATCCGCAACCCGGGCTCGGAGAGATTCGCGTGGCGATCTCTGCCTGCGGCGTCTGTCGTACCGACCTGCACGTGGTCGACGGCGAATTGTCCGAACCCAAGGTACCCATCATTCCCGGTCACGAGATCGTGGGCCGGATCGACGCGATCGGGCCCGGAGTCCAGGGCCTGTCGGTGGGCGAGCGCGTCGGCGTTCCCTGGCTGGGCCACACCTGCGGCGTCTGTCCCTATTGCCTGATGCACCGGGAGAACCTGTGCGATCGCCCGCTGTTTACCGGATACACGCGCAACGGCGGTTACGCGACGGCGACCATCGCCGATGCCCGTTTTGCATTCCCGCTCGGCGAGATCGGCGAGGACGTGGCCCTTGCTCCCTTGCTCTGTGCCGGTCTGATCGGCTGGCGCTCGCTCACGATCGCAGGCGAAGGCAAGACGCTGGGACTGTACGGCTTTGGAGCTGCCGCCCACATCGTGGCGCAAGTCGCCAAGTGGCAGGGGCGTTCGGTGTTCGCATTCACACGGCCGGGCGATGTGAGCTCCCAGGCATTTGCCTCGAGTCTCGGCGCGGTCTGGGCGGGCGGATCGGACGAGCAGCCGCCTGAGCCGCTGGATGCGGCGATCATTTTCGCCACCGTGGGCGAGCTGGTGCCGCTGGCCCTGAAAGCGGTGCGCAAGGGCGGACGGGTCGTTTGCGCCGGCATTCATATGAGCGACATCCCGAGCTTCCCTTATGCATTGCTATGGGAAGAGCGCGCACTGCTTTCGGTGGCCAATCTCACGCGGCAGGACGGCATCGAGTTTCTGCATCAGGCGCCGCAAATCGGGATCGTTACCAAGACCACGCGCTATCCGCTGCAGCAGGCGAATCAGGCGCTGGCCGATCTTCGTGCCGGACGGTACGAGGGCGCCGCCGTGCTGGTGCCGTAGCACGCCGAAAAGGCGAATCTTACCGGTCTTGGGTATGGCGTCGGCTAGCTTGCTCGCCGGTGTTCGAACCGGTCGACACCCTGGTGCTGAGATGCTAGCCGTGCTGGGCCTCGCGGCTCAAGCAGTGCGCCGACTTCGTGCAGTCGGTGCAGCGCCCCGACGGCATCAGGTTCGGGTTCAGGCGCGGCTCGGCGCCCAGCCACAACAAGATATTGGCGAGGACGCAGTAGCCGGTCGCGGCGAACCACACCATCGCGCCGCCGACGAAACCGGTGAATAGCGTCCACCATGGCGAATACGCCAGCACCAGCGTCGATGCGATACAGATATTGATGCCCACCGTCAGATAGATGCGCCGCTCGAGATACCATTTATCGGTTTGCAGGAAGTACAGATTCGAGCCCTTCGGTGTTTTCGACGCGAGCATGGGTCGAAACCCCAGCAGTTGAAGCACGTTGCCGATGGGACAGAAGCCGGTGAAGGCGACGTTGATGGAAACGAGGCCGGTCGCGGTCACTCCGAGTATCCACAGCGGATTCACCAGCGCGGCCAGGAGCGTGCTGCCGAGCAGAACCACTCCGGCGATCAACCAGACGGTGCGCTCGATGTACCAGCGGTGGGTGGGGACAATATAGATCCCGGTGCGAGTCGTCATATAGCGAATCCTCTCGACGCAATGCCGTTTTACTGAAGTCAAGGCATTTGTGCCCGGTTCCCGGGAGCGAGCCGCCGCTGCGAGTCGCTCCCAGGCTCCTATTTAACGCCTTTTCCGATGAATGTGAAGTGCGTTGCCGTACAGAACGGCTTTGGATCGCATGTTATGTGCCGAGCGGGTCTCCACCTGCAAGCGTTCGGATAGTACGGATCCCCCTGGCCGTGCTTGGGAATTAACATTGCATTCGTTGAAGTTCGAGCGCAAGCAGGGAGTATTTGTGAGACGACATACGTTGAGCACATTGGGTTTGATAGCACTCGCGGCCACGGCGGCGCACGCCGATGACGGTCCCGACGGTCCTTGGGAAGTACGTCTGCGAGGCGTGTATTTGGATCCGGCAAACAAGTCCGACGCTATTCCGGGTCTTGCGCCACGGGACGCCATCCACATCGACCACAAATGGCTGCCGGATCTGGATTTCGAATACTTCTTGACGCCCTATTGGTCGACCGAGCTGGTGCTCACCTATCCGCAGAGTCAGACCGTCACGGTGAGCGGTACGCCGATCGGCAGCTTCAAGCATCTGCCGCCGATTCTGACGGCGAAATACAATTTCCTGCCGTACCAGGATTTCCAGCCCTACGTGGGCGCGGGCGTCAACGTCACGATCATCTGGGATACGAATCTGGCGGTTCCTGGAGTGAGTCCGCTGAAGCTCAACTCCACCAGCGTAGGACCTGCGTTGCAGGCCGGATTCGACTACAAAATCCATCCTCACTGGTACCTGAATGCCGACGTCAAATGGGCAAAGCTGGGTTCCGATGTGGACCTGCCGGGCGGAGCCCGGGTCTCGACCCTCCACATCGACCCCTTCCTGTTCGGCATTGGCGTGGGCTACCGCTTTGGCGGACATGAACAGGCCACCGCGGCGCTGGTCGCCCCCGCACCGGCACCGGCAGCACCGCCGCCGCCTGCCGCAGTCCCACCGCCGCCGCCGCCCTGTCATGCGCCGGCCGGCTTCAAGGTCGACGCTGACTGCCACATCATCGAGCAGTCGGTGATCGTGCGCGCGGTAGACTTCGAGTTCAACTTGTCGCAGTTGACTGACCCGGCGAAGCAGACACTGGACGAAGTCGCGGGCGCTCTGGCGGCCCAGCCCGAATTGCAGGTCGAGATCCAGGGTCATACGGACTCGATCGGCTCCGTTGCGTACAATTTGAACCTGTCGCAGAGGCGCGCGGATGCGGTGAAGGCCTATCTGGTCGGCAAGGGCGTCAGCGCCTCGTCTCTGACGGCAAAGGGCTACGGCAAGGCCAAGCCCATCGCCGGCAACGACAGCGCCGAGGGCCGGGCCGAGAATCGGCGCGTCGCCTTCGAGGTGACCCAGGCGCCGGCTCACGTCAGGGTAGTCAATGAGGAGGCGAGCGCCGCATCGACCGAAGCTGCCGAGCAGGGCGAGCGGCCGAAGACGAAGAAAGAGCACAAGTGAAAGTGGCCATGACGCCGAGGCGAAAACGTTTGTTCGTCGTGCTCGGCATCCTGGGCGGTGTCTCGACATCGGTGTCGCTCGCGGTGATGGCATCGCGCGAGAACATCATGTTCTACTACGATCCCAGCCAGGTCGCCGAGGGCAAAGCGCCCGCGGCCAAGCGTTTTCGCATCGGCGGAATGGTGGTCAAGGGAAGCGTCGCACGCAAACCCGGCGATCTGGAAGTTCGATTCGTCCTGACCGACTTTGCGCATCAAATGCCGGTGGAGTACACCGGCGTGCTGCCGGATTTATTTCGCGAAGGGCAGGGCATCATCGCGCATGGCACCCTGAACTCGAACGGTGCGTTCGTCGCCGACGAGGTGCTCGCCAAGCACGATGAGAAATACATGCCGCCCGAAGTGGCCGCGTCGCTGAAGCGCAAGGCCGCTGCCATTCCCGCCGCAACCGCGCCGCCGACCTAGGGTCCGCGGCCGGCGGCCGATGCTCGAACACGCGTCGTGCATACTACGGGCGTTCGGTACCGCACATAAACGGTCGAGCCTCCCGCGTACAATTCGGCACATCGGCGGCATGCATTGCCATTCCGCGTTTGACCTCGGGGGCTGGACTACGGCGATCGCGTCACTGCCGTACGCGATGGCGAACGGCACTTCGGCTGGGATGGCGTTCCGGCAATGAGGGAGATTAAAGAGTGGCCCGTGCCCACAATCACTTGATCGAGCGGCTCCCCCGTATGGAGCGGACGCGTTTTCTCGCGATCTGCAAGCCGGTCGAGCTGCTATCGGCCGAGGTACTGTGTGAAAGCGGAACGCCAACACGCCATGTGTACTTCCCCATCGACGGGGTTATTTCCCTGGTGGCGGATTCGGGCGGCGGCTCGGAATACCCGCCGAGCTCGCGATCGACGCGCTCGCCGCTCGAGGGCAAGTCGATGTTGGAAGTGGGTATGGTGGGCAGCGAAGGGATGGTGGGAACGCAGCTCGTCTTGGGCGTCGGGGAATCGCCGCTTCAAGCATTGGTGCAGGGCACCGGCAGTGCGTGGCGCATTGCGGCAGCTCCCTTTTGCCATGAACTTGCCCGCAATACCGCGCTGCGCGCCAGCCTGAATCGTTACGTATGCGTAACGATGAATCAACTCGCGTCCTCAGTGGTCTGTCAGCGGTTTCACCGCATCGGTCCGCGTTTGGCGCGGTGGCTGCTGATGACCCAGGATCGCACTCACGCCGACAGCTTCCACGTCACTCACCAGTTCCTGGCCGATATGCTCGGCGTACGCCGCGTCGGCGTTACGACTGCCGCCGTCGCACTGCAGCGTCTCGAACTGATCCGCTATCGCCGCGGCGAACTCGAGGTGCTGGACCGCCGCGGTCTCGAAGCCGCGGCATGCCGTTGCTATGCTGCCGAGAGACAGGCCTACTTCGATATAGTGCACTAGGTCGATCTCGTCATCCGCGGCAAGGAATGGAGCAGGAAAATGTCAATGACATTGAAAAATCGAGTGATCATCGTCACGGGCGCCGCCGGCGGCATCGGACGCGCATGCGCCCTCATTCTCGGCAGCGCGGGTGCCAGAGTCGTCGTTACCGATGTGACCGATGGGCGCGAGACGGTGGACGCCATTCGCGAGAGTGGCGGCGAGGCCGTGTTTATCGAGGCCGATGTCGGGGCGGAATCCGAGGTTGAGGCGCTCGTGTCGAACACGGTCGAGATGTTTGGAAAACTCGATGGTGCCTTCAATAATGCCGGCGTCGAGCAATGCGCCATGCCCCTGCACGAACTGACCGCCGCACAGTGGGAGAGAGCCGTGCGGGTCGACTTGACCGGTGTATTCTTCTGCCTGAAGCACCAAATCCGAGCGATGCTCAAATCCGGGGGCGGCTCCATCGTCAATACCGCGTCCGCCTTGGGGTCCGTGGCGATACCGAATGCGAGTGAATATGTGGCGGCGAAACACGGCGTAATAGGCCTCACGAAGGCGGCCGCCGCGGATTATGGGGCGCAGCGCATCCGCGTCAACGCGGTGCTGCCGGGCATCATTGAAACGCAGATGGTAGGCCGGCTGGCGGATGACCCGACCTTCTCCGCCTTTTTCGGCAAGCTCAAAGATCGCCATCCCATCGGCCGCTTCGGCCAACCCAGCGAGGTGGGCGAGACGGTCAAGTGGCTGCTGTCGGATGCGGCGTCATTCGTGACCGGCGCGTCGATTTCGGTGGACGGCGGTTACCTCGCGATTTAGGCGTGCGCGCCTTGAACTGTCCGCGGCGCGTCGGCAAGCGACGGCAATGGCGTGTCGCCCCCTTGCGGTCGCCTCAAGCGAAGAGCGGCGAGTTGTCGATGAAAATGCGGTACACGGCAATGAGCGGGCCGCGCAGCTCGAAGACATTGGCGAAGGGAACCGTGACCGCCGCGCCGTCGTGGCGAATATAGGTCACCTCGCCTTCGCAGGCCACGCCGGCCGGGCTGTACCACGTGCGGATCAGGCGATGGCGGCACGAGGCGATCGCGGCGAAAAAGCCGCCCACGGCGTCGCCGATCGCCGCCGCGCCCACGACCGTCGGCGCGCTGCCGAACCGAAACTGCCCATCCGGGGTCAGCAGTGCAACGAAGCCCGCCGTATCGCGCGCATCGATCACGGCAAAGACGTTCTGCCACCAGGCTTGGTCGGGCATGAAAATATCCTCGCGGGTGGCTGGTCGAGCCGTCATATGGCGAATCCTCTGCGGCGTAATGCCGTTCCACGGAACAAGGCCTCGTGCCTATTTGATCGTTCTTTCAGAAAATGTTACGTACGTTACCGTACAGTATGGGCCGTCGATTGCATGTTAGCCATCCGGATCCGATGCGTATGCCTGCTCACCACGATGGCTGATTCATGATCGAGAAGGTCAGTGGGGTTCTGCCCTTCAGTTGCGAGCAAATGTTCGATCTCGCCGCCGATATCGAACGCTATCCCGAATTCCTGACGGGCTGGATCTCGGCGCGGATTCAGAAGCGCGAATCCAATATCTGCTACGTCGACCAGGTCGTCGGCCTCGGGCCCGTCCGCCTCCAATTCACGTCCAAGGCCGTATTCCACCGCCCGCAGCGCATCGAGGTCACGTCCACGGAGGCACCCTTCCGGCAGTTCAGGCTGGCATGGCTGGTTGCCGCGGTGCCTTCCGCCGGCTGCCGGGTCAGCGTGGCGGCTGACATCGTCCTGCAGTCGGACATCATGCAGCACATCGTCCGTCGGATCCTGCCCACCGCCGTCGAGGACATCGTTACCGCCTTCGAAGCGCGTGCGCGTCGTCTCTATGCTCGTCCCGCAGGCTGAATTCTAAGGAGGCCGCGATGCAGGCATAGCGCTACTTCGGCAGCTTGTTCCCGTTCGCCTTGAACGTCTCTCCGAAGGGTGTCAGCGGGCCGCCGCCCTTGGGATTCGTATGGCAGTCCCCGCACGCCTTGCCGGTGTCCTTGGCAAACTGCGCGGTGGCTATGGCGGGTCGAGTCATGACCAACGATGCCGCACCCACGATGACCGCCGCGGCCGCCGTGCCACACGCGAGCACGAACATCTTTTTCGCATCCACTTTCATCGTTGAATCTCCTGCGCCGAAGTAGCCGTTCAATGTGCCAGTCTATCGGATGGGGTCGGCTGGTCTGTACGGGACCGAACAGACGTGCACAGACCAGGATGTTTTTATCGCGGTGCGCTGACAATCCGTTGCGGCGCGGAGCGAGACTCATGAAGGTTCCGGTATCGTCGCTAAGGAAAGCAGCGGCCAGCGCATGCATGCTTTGAGTGCCTATATCACCCGGTTCGCGCCCCAGACTTGGGCGCTGGCTGTTTATGTCGTCGCGGTGTTCGGCGTCGTCGTTCTCATGCTCGGCCTGTCATGGGTGCTCGGCGGCCGCAATCACGGACGCGCCAAAGTGGAACCCTTCGAGTCCGGCGTCGTACCGACGGGCGGGGCGCACCTGCGCATTTCGGCGAAGTTCTACCTGGTGGCGATGTTCTTTGTCATCTTCGATGTGGAAGCCGTATTTCTCTACGCCTGGGCGGTGTCGGTGCGCCAGGCCGGCTGGGCCGGCTTTGCCGAGGCGGCACTGTTCATCGGGGTTCTGCTGGCCGGACTGATCTACATCTGGCGCCTGGGCGGACTCGATTGGGCGCCGACCCGCAAAAGTATCGAAGCCTACCGCTGGCTGCGCCATCCGCAACCGGTTGACGCGGCCGACGCCGCGCCAGACCACGTCGCGG
>PLAH01000108.1 GCA_003134045.1 Gammaproteobacteria bacterium | reverse complement strand
AACGAATGATGAGGTAGCGGCCCGTTAAATTGATATAAAAAAGAGGCCATTAGCACTGTGGGTTTCCCGAGGTAGAATTCCCGGAAATTAACAAGACGCGGCGAGCGGGCAGAGAAATCGCCGCAGTGACCGCGACACACCGCACCCCGGTGGGGTTCAGGGCGGCTACGGATCGCTGTGTAGCAGTCCCAACCAGCGCAGCAGCGGTGTGATCGTCAGACCGTGCACAAATACCGAAAAGGCCACAACGGCAAACGTCAGCGTGATGATGGCGTCGTGATGAGGCAGATCGTCAGGCAGTGCCAAGGCAAGAGCCAACGCCAACGCTCCACGCAAGCCGCCCCAAAACAGTACGTGTTGGTGTCGACTGTCTACCTTGAGCCGACTCCGCGAGAACACCGCGCACAGCGGATAGATCGCCGCCGCCCGGCCCAAAGTCACGAGGAGAATTGCCACCACCGCGGGACGCCACAGGCCATTGAAGTGCTGTTGCGCTTCTTGTGCCCCAATTAACAGGAAGATCAGCGAATTGGCGATGAACGCCACGTACTCCCAAAAGGGTTCCAAGGCATGGCGACCGGCGTCGGTAATTAAAGCCGATGAGCGGAAGTTGCCGACGACCAGACCTGCCGTCAGCGCGGCGAGGACACCTGACATATGAAATTGCTCGGCCACAAAGAACGAACCGTACGCGGCCAGGGTGGTAAAGGTGATCTCGACCAGATAGTCCGGCGTGCGCCCGGCCAGGAGCAGGAAACCCGAGGCGACGACGGCGCCGATGAGCGCACCGCCGACCATTGTCATCAGCATCGCGCCGCCGATCGATACGAAGTCCTGATGACCTCCAGCTAACGCGCCGAGCACCGCAACGAAGGCAACGGCCGCCGTACCATCGTTCAGCAAACTCTCCGCTTCGATCAGCAAGCGCAGGCGGCCATGGACCCGGGCTTCTTTGAACGTTGCGATGACCGACACCGGATCCGTCGCGGCAATTAACACACCGAACACCACGGCGCTGGCCCAATCCCAGTTGAGCGCGTAATGCATGCCGGCCGCCGTGAGGGTTGCCGCCAGCAGGACCCCCACCGATGCCAGTAGCGCCACCACCGGGAGATCCTTCTTGAACTCTCGCCAACTGATGAACAGCGCCGCTTCGAATACCAGCGGCGGCAAGAACACGGAGAAAATCAGGTCCTTCGAGAGATGCCACTTAATGTAGAAATGAAAGAAATAAAGGCCCATGCCGGCGAGCACCAGGCCCACGGTGTACGGCATGCGCAATCGACGCGTCAGCATCGCCACCAATGCGGATACGAACAGAAGGAGGCCCAGCTGCGATAGATCCGATGCCACCGATTTTCACCTGACGACCATGAGCCGGCCTAGGCTCAAATTTCAAACTCGAGACCAATTTCCATCACTTGCGCGCTGGGAATATTGAAATAGGCACCCGGCCGCTGGGCATTGTGATGCATGAGGGCATAAACGCTTTTTCGCCATCTAGCCATGCCAGTCCTCCGGTCGGTCGGAATGATAGTCTCGTGTCCGGTATAATAGGTGACCTGCGCGAGTTCGCATGGTGATATCTGCTGGCGCGCCATGGCGACGATGAGCCCCTTGGGAACGTCGGGCTTCTCCATGAAACCGTATCTCAGTTCAACTCGAAAGATATGTTCCGAGATCGGTTTGATGATGACACGATGCTCGTCGGCTACTCGAGGGGCTTCGGTCATTTCTACGGCGACCAGAAGGACCCGTTCATGCAGCACGTGGTTGAGTTTCATGTTTTGCGTGAGGGGTAGCGGCACGCCTTGAGCCGTTCGACCCAGTACCACGGCCGTGCCGGGTATCCGGTACGGCGGGTTGGCCGCAATCCTTGCGACGAAATCTTGCGACTTCTCCCGGATCTGCAGGCGCATTTTGTCCATGATCTCCTGACCCTTGCGCCAAGTGAGCATGAGGAAGGCAATGATGAATGAGATCGCCAACGGAAACCAACCGCCGTCCCCGAGTTTGGTCGAGGTAGAAGCAACAAATACCATGTCGACGGCGAGCAAGCCGCCATTGACGGCATACACCACCAACGAATTGTGTTTCCAGCTCAGTGCCACGAACGTTGCCATCAGCGTGGTAATTGCCATCAACAAGGAGACGGCGATCCCGAACGCGCCCGCCAGGGCTGCCGATGAACCGAACCCAATCACGGCTGCCAGCGTGCCCACCGCGAGCGCCCAGTTCACGAATGGAATATAGATTTGGCCGATTTCGTGGCCCGCAGTGTGGATGATGTTCATGCGCGGTAGAAAGCCGAGCTGAATGGCTTGGCTCGTGAGCGAGAAGGCGCCGGAGATGATTGATTGCGAGGCGATCACCGTAGCGGCGGTTGCCAGGACGACCAGTCCGTAGTGCGACCATTCCGGCGCCAGTAGATAGAAGGAATTCTGCACTGCTCCCGGGTCGCTCAGCAGCAGTCCTCCTTGGCCGAAATAGTTGAGCGTCAGGGCCGGCAGCGCCAGTCCAAACCAGGCGATGCGGATCGGGCGCGCGCCGAAATGGCCCATATCCGCATAAAATGCCTCGCCGCCGGTGACAGCGAGGAAAGCTCCGCCAATGACCGCCAAGGCCAAGAGTCGCACGTGCCAGAGATACGTAATTGCGGGTATGGGACTGAGCGCTGCGAGAATGGCAGGCGCCTTGGCAATCCCCACGATTCCGAGAACACCAATCACGATGAACCAAACCAACATGATCGGACCGAAGATCCGGCCGATCCACGATGTGCCTTTTCGCTGAACCATGAATAATAAGACAAGAATGACCAGCGTCAGCGGAACGACCCACTTTTCAGTCTGTGGCGCGTACAGCTTGATGCCTTCGATTGCGCTCAAAACCGAAATCGCCGGCGTGATGGTGCCATCCCCATAGAGGAGGGTAGCTCCGATGAGCCCCACAACAACCATCACAGCGCGCCGCCGGTTGCTCTTGGCGCGATGCGGGCTCACCAACGCAAGGAGGGCCAAGATGCCGCCCTCGCCGTGGTTGTCGGCACGCATGATAAGGATCGCATACTTGATGGAAATGACGACGATCAGCGACCAGAAAATCAGCGATACGATTCCAATGACGGCCTCCGGCGCGATCGCCGCAGTCGGGCTCGCGGCTTTCGCCGCGATCTGCAACGTGTAGAGAGGGCTCGTCCCAATGTCACCAAAAACGACACCCGTGCACAAAAGGACGCTACCGGCGCGACCGCCAAGATGTTTGGTGGGGCGGCCGTCTCTGATAGTTGCTGCCATCAATACGTCTTCCTCTCGCGATCGTCATGACGTTCAATATTATCCACTCTACCAGCCCAAGCGGCGACCTGCGGCAGTTGCGGGTGGATTGGTCTGCGGCCCCCGCTGCCGCTGTCCGCGATTCAAAGGCAGTCCCGTGGTCGTGAAGCCTTGCCAAGCCTGAGCTCGTTGGCCAAACCTTGAGCCGGGGCGACCTACGCGGGTTTATGGCGGAGTCATATGGAGCGACGCCTGCAATGGCTGCGAATCGGCGAAACCCGTGCGTGCATCGAGATCGGCATGCATCGCGAGCAGCCGCTGCTCGAGCAGCGCGCGCGCCGCTTCGAGCGCTGCCGCATCGAGCCCCGGCGGTACCTCGATCGGCTGGCCGATCAGGATTCGAATTTCAGCGTACGGCTTTGGCACCACGTTGCGATCCCAACACCCGCGGCAAACCCAACCGTCTGCTGTCGATGCGGCCACGGGCAACAGCACGCCACCCGTCTTCTGCGTGAGCGTCAGGGCGCCGAACTGCGCGATGCCACGCGGCCCACGTGAACCATCAATGGCGAGACACGAGCTCAAGCCCCGGTCCTCGCGTTGCCCCTTGATCATTTGTACCAATGCACGCGCCCCGCCACGGCCCGAGGAGCCGCGCGCAACGCGAAAACCGAGCCCTGCCTCTACGCGCGCCATGAGATCGCCATCGCGGCTCTGCGAGCACATGAGGATCCAACGTCCGTGGTCAGGCCGGCTGAAGTAGTACAGCAGCTGAAAGGTGCGCCCGTGCAGGAACGCGCCGACGAGCGGCCGCGGACCTCGCAGCAACTCGGTGAGCACGTGCTCGTTCTCGGTGACGTACCGCCATGAGCTGCCCAATCTGCGATAGAACCAAAGTACGATTGGCGGGAAAACGTGACGAAACAGGAACCGGCGGATGGGCTTGCTGTCGCTGCTCACGCCGCCCCCCCGCCGCCGTTGCCCAACGCCTTGCGGCCGCTGGCCGCGTGCGCGCTCGCGAAATTCCCGCTCGCCATCGCGCCGACAATCGCGAGTTCACCGGCGAGCGCCACCACCGCGCAGATCTCCGCGAGCTTGCTCGCTTTGCCGTCGCCCACACAGCCAAGCATCGCGAGGCATTCCCGCGCCGTGGGCAGATAAGTCCCGCCGCCGACGGTGCCGACGATGAGATTCGGCAACGTCACCGACACATAGCCATCGCCGGACGGCGTGCTCTCGACACGCGTAAGCGCGGTGGTCGCTTCGACGACACACGCTGCGTCTTGGCCGCACGCGATGAATAGCGCCGCAATTGCGTTTGCGACGTTGCCCTGCAGGCCGATGGTGCCCGCCTGCGCTGCGCCGTTTACTGCTTGATGCCAAGCGCGCGCCATGCTAGCGGCATCAGTGCGCCAGTAGCGCTCGATCTGCTTGGCCGGCAGAAGCACTTCCGCGCTCGCGTTGCGCCCGCGCGCGGCGCGGAATGGCAGCGCGCATGCGCGCTTGTCGCCCGAGAGCATCGACTCGACGAGCCACGATCGCGGGCTGACCGGCGTCTCCGCAAGCACGCGCTGGCAAACAGCCTGGGCGGCATTCGTGACCATGTTCTGTCCCGCCGCATCGCCCGTGGTAAACTCAAATACGACGTAGACCGTGTTGCCAACGATCGCCGCGCGCGCCTCGAGCAGGCGGCAGTACTGCGAAGTTTCGATGGTGGTCTCCCGCAGCGCTGCAAGGCGCGAGGGCAGCCAGCGCGCGAACTCGCCCGCCTCGGCGAGGCTGGCGAACTCGAAGCAGGGCGCGCGGCCGACCTGCTCGTGGCTGCACAGCGCGCGCGCGCCGCCGCACCGGTTGATGGCGTTGAACGCGTGCTGGAAGGAGGCGACCAGCGTGCCTTCGCTGGTTGCGAGCGGCACGAAAAAATCACCCGACGCGGCCGCACCGACGATCCTCACGGGACCGGCGACACCGAGGGGGACGCGCGCAAAGCCGACGAAGCCCTCGATGCGGCCCGCGAGCCGCGCCGGCTCGATCTCGGCGCCGCGACCCGCAATATGTTCGATATCGTAGCCGTCTTGCCGAAGGCGTTGCTGCCGAGCGAGCATTGCCTCGCGCGATGAATCGGTGGTGGCCGGGAGTCGGCGAGGCAATGCCACGTGTGCCAACGACGCCGGGGGTTGCTCGTGCGGGATGTCAGGGTCACCGCCTCCCGATATTTCTTTCATTGCCCGCATTCTGAACGTCCGGGACCAATCGGGCAATCCTGGTGGTCAACGACTTCGCCGTGTTGCATCGCCTTGGTCAGCCAACCTTCGCGATTTTGAATGGCGGCTCTCGGCAAAAACGAAAGGCAGCAACAGGCACGTGGCTGTCCGGCTCCGCAGCCGGCCCGATTCCGGGCGGTTCCATTTGCACATATTCCACATAGCCGATGGAGTTTTGGATGCGATTGACCTACGCCGCCACCCCTTCGTTGCCGTTGCCGCCGCCCCCCCACGGGCTAGGATACCGAGGTGCCCTCGCCGATCTGCGCGGCGAGCACCGGACCCGAAAATTTGAATTGCCCGGCTTTGATGCCGGCAATCATCTTAACAGCGGTCGGAGAGAATCGGCACATAGCGAACCACGCCATGTTTCGATCCTTCCATGATCGTCGAATCATGGATTCTACAAAGCAATTGTTACAGATTTATTACGTACGCTGGTACTTGACGAGTGCTCGTTATTTCTATAAGTATAGAAGCATGAAATCCCCTGATGTCGTCAAAGCGCTCAGCGCCCTTGCCCAAGAGTCCCGGTTGGCGGTTTTCCGATTGTTGGTCAAGCGCGGGCCCGCGGGCTTCACGCCCGGTGTGATTGCCCAGAAATTGGACATCCCGGCTCCCACCCTGTCCTTTCACTTAAAGGAGCTTCAAAACGCCGGCCTGCTGGCGATGCGTCGCGAAAGCCGATTCTTGTATTACAGCGCCCGGTTCGATCGAATGAAGGACTTGATGGCGTTCATGTCCGATCAGTGCTGCAGTCAGGCAGACGAGGAATGCGATGCAGACTGCAAGCCCGTCGCGGCGCAAAGCCGGCGCCGCAGTGCATGAACGCTCGCACCTACAACGTCCTCTTTCTGTGTACCGGAAATTCCGCCCGCAGCATTCTTGCCGAATCGATCATGAACAAAGCAGGCAACGGTCAATTTCGCGGCTACAGCGCCGGCAGTCACCCCAACGGCAAGGTCAATCCGCTAGCGCTCGAATTGCTCAAGCAATTGGAGTTTCCGACCGAGGGGCTGCGCAGCAAGAGTTGGGATGAGTTCGCCGCACCGAATGATATCCATTTCGATTTCGTCATCACCGTCTGCGACAACGCGGCCGGCGAGGTCTGTCCGATTTGGCCGGGACAACCGATGACCGCGCATTGGGGCATTCCCGATCCCGCGGCGGTCGAAGGAACCGAGGTCGAGAAGAAATTCGCTTTTCGTCGAGCCTTCAAGGCCATGGAGACCCGAATCAAATTATTTCTGAGCCTGCCGCTCGCGAGCATCGACTCGCTCCGCTTAAAGGAGCGCATGGATGCCATCGGTCAGACGCCCCTGGAAGTGCCGCCGAAATGAGCGTCTTCGAGCGATATCTGACCGTCTGGGTATTCCTTTGCATCGTCATCGGCATTGCGCTCGGGCAGTTTTTGCCGGGTGCCTTTCAGGTCATCGGCAGCCTATCGGTCGCCCAGGTCAATTTGCCCGTGGGGTTGCTGATCTGGGTCATGATTATTCCGATGCTGGTGAAGGTCGATTTCGGTGCCTTGGGGCAAATTCGGCGCCATGTGAAGGGTATCGGCGTCACCCTCTTCGTCAATTGGCTGGTGAAGCCCTTTTCGATGGCACTCTTGGGCTGGATTTTCATTCGGCATGTCTTTGCCCCACTACTGCCGGCCGATCAGCTCGATAGCTATATTGCCGGCCTGATTCTACTGGCCGCGGCGCCCTGTACGGCCATGGTGTTTGTCTGGAGCCGGCTCACCGATGGGGACCCGCTCTTCACGCTCTCTCAAGTGGCGCTGAACGACACCATCATGGTGGTGGCATTCGCCCCCTTGGTCGGATTGCTGCTCGGAATCTCGGCAATCACGGTGCCCTGGGGGACGCTTGTGACCTCCGTCGTGCTGTACATCGTGATCCCGGTTGCCTTAGCACAGCTCTGGCGCAAAATCCTCCTAACGCGCGGTCAGGCGGCCTTTGAGTCGGCAATGCGCGCCATCGGCCCCTGGTCGATCGGTGCCCTGCTCGCGACCCTCGTGCTGCTCTTCGCCTTTCAGGGCGAGGAAATTCTCGAGCAACCCCGGGTGATTGCTCTGCTGGCGGTGCCCATTCTGATTCAGGTGCTATTCAATTCAGGCTTGGCGTACTGGCTCAATCGGGCGGTGGGCGAAAGCCACAGCGTCGCCTGTCCCTCGGCGTTGATCGGCGCCTCGAATTTCTTTGAACTCGCGGTAGCCGCCGCTATCAGTCTGTTTGGATTTCATTCCGGCGCGGCACTGGCCACCGTTGTCGGTGTACTCATCGAGGTTCCCGTCATGCTACTCGTCGTCAATATCGTCAACCGATCCAAAGGCTGGTATGAGCATGTGGGTAAGATCGCGGAGTTGAAATCATGACCGAGGTGACGATCTATCACAATCCGGATTGCGGCACATCGCGCAACACCCTAGCGCTGATTCGTAATGCCGGCATCGAGCCCACGGTCATCGAATACCTAAAAACGCCGCCGGATCGGGCGACGCTACAATCGCTGCTTGAGCAAATGAACATGACGCCGCGCGAACTGCTTCGGGAGAAAGGCACGCCTTACGCCGAACTCAAGCTCGGGGAATCGCACTGGACAGATGAGGATTTGATCGACCAGATGCTGAAATTTCCCATTCTCATCAACCGGCCGATCGTCATCACCGAGCGAGGCGCCAACCTGTGCCGGCCCTCCGAAGCGGTACTCGATCTCTTGCCGCTACCGCAACAAGGTGCTTTCGCGAAGGAGGACGGCGAGCGGGTCGTCGATGAAAAGGGGCAGCGTGTCAAAGCTCCCTGATCTTCCCAACGTCTTAGATTTCAACCGGTCTATTCAGTCCAGCTCTCAATTTTTAGATCTGGGACACGACCGAACTCCCGGGTATTGTCGGTCACGAGCGTGAGTTCGAGAGAACGGGCGTGCGCCGCGATGCAGAGATCGTTTGCTCCGATCATCGTTCCACCTGCTTTGAGCGCACGGATCTGAGCGTAGAGAAGGGCTGCCTCATCAGGAAAGTCCAAAACCTCGACGTGCCGCAGATACTCATTGAGGGCAACATGATCCTGCTGTCGCCGGGGAGACACCACAACCCCGAACAGCAGCTCCGACTTGGTGATGACGGAGATGAGTTTCGATGTTGCGCCGCATGGTGTGCGAACAGAGCGCGCCAGGCCCGCCTATACCGAAGCCTTTTTTTCGGCAAATAAGGCGATCGAGACGCACATCCGTGCATCACAAGTGAATTGGTGTTATCCGTCTACAAGCCATGCATTCCCTTCAAAATAGCGATCCATTTTGAGCAAGCCCGATCAAGCTGCTGCGCCGTATCGGCGTCGCCACGAGCCGGGCGCCTTGGAAGAGTTGGGGTGGTGGCTTTGGTATTTGGTTGTTCTGCCTTCTGACGAAGCCCGTCCGTGGCCGGCATGGCTGAAGCGCCTCGCGGGCGGCCCCGTACGACGCGTGGCCAGGCTCCTCGGTGTATCACAGCCCGAGAGCCTCCTTTCCTGGATTCGCTGTCTGATCCTACGCTCGCCTCCACACGGAGACTGGCCTGATGGGGCCGAACGGTGTCGGCCAAAGCTGCATCATCCGAGCATGGTGCTGGATCTCGTGAGCGAGGTCGCCGCCCCGTACACCAGCCGTCTGGGCATCGCCGTCGGGCGCTGGCTCGACCGGTATTCAAACCTCGTCGAAGCCTCATGGGCGGGCGCGAACCGGTCGCTGCGACATGCAGTGACTGCCTCAATGTTGCTGCTGCTTGCCATCGTTGCGACGACCCCGCTGGAACTACGCCAGCAGATCGAGGTCGGTCTGCTGATGTTGATTGCATCGCTGCTGATCCGTAGGATTCCGCGCCCGGCTGTCGCCCCTATTCTGGTGACGCTGTCGCTGATCGCCTCCTCGCGCTATATCTGGTGGCGCTTGACGCGAACCCTTGATCTGAGTCCGGGGATCGAGTTTTCTCTTGGGATCGGCCTGCTGGCTGCAGAGGTCTACTCCTGGACGATCTTAGTGCTCGGGTACCTGCAGAATGCACATCCGCTGGGGCGCGATCCGGTGCCGCTGCCGGACGATCGCTCGACGTGGCCGACCGTTGACGTCCTGATTCCAACTCTCAATGAACCGTTGTCCGTCGTGACTCCCACGATACTGGCGGCATTGGCGCTCGACTGGCCGATCGACCGATTACGGGTTTATTTGCTTGATGACGGCAACCGCGAGGAATTCCGCGAGTTCGCCAATCGGGCGGGCGTCCACTACGTGGCGCGCACCGAGCATCTCCATGCGAAGGCGGGCAATCTGAATCACGCACTCGGTGTGACCGATGGTGCGCTCGTTGCGGTGTTCGACTGCGACCATATCCCGGTGCGCTCGTTCCTGACGACCACGACCGGCTGGCTGCTGCGCGATCCGAAGTGCGCGCTGGTACAGACTCCTCATCATTTTTTCTCGCCCGATCCGTTCGAACGCAACCTCGGCACGTTCCATCGGGTGCCGAGCGAGGGAGAGCTTTTCTATGGGCTCGTGCAGGATGGCAATGACCTGTGGGACGCCACGTTTTTCTGCGGCTCCTGCGCCGTGTTGCGCCGTGCGGCGCTCGCGCAAATTGGCGGTATCGCCGAACAGACCGTGACGGAGGATGCGCATACCGCGCTACGCCTGCATCGCCATGGCTACACCACGGCATACCTGCACCAGGTGCTGGCTGGTGGTCTTGCGGTTGAAACTCTCGCGGCCCATATACGTCAGCGCGTTCGCTGGGCACGTGGCATGGCGCAGATATTCCGCATTGATAATCCCCTGCTGGGACCCGGCCTGACGCCTTTGCAGCGCCTTTGCTACGCGAACGCCATGCTGCACTTTTTCGCCGGCCTGCCGCGGCTCGTGTTCCTAACCGCGCCGCTTTCCTTCCTATTTTTTGAATTTCACGTCATCAATGCCGCCGCGGTCACGCTGGCCTCCTATGCGCTGCCGCATCTGGTGCAATCGGCAGTGGCAAATTCGCATATTCAGCGCCGTTTTCGCCATTCGGTGTGGAACGAAGCTTACGAGACCGCGTTGTCGTGGTACACCGCAATGCCGACGCTGCTCGCGCTCATCGATCCACGTAGCGGCCGGTTCAATGTGACGGCGAAAGGCGGCACCATAGACCATGAGTACTTCGAATGGCACATTTCGATGCCCTACATCGTGCTGGCGATCGCCAACCTGATCGGCCTCGTCATGGCCGTACCACGCTTCTTGTTCTGGAATACCTTTGAAACCGATACGGTCGTATTGAATGCACTCTGGACGCTGTTCAACCTGACGCTGCTGGGTGCAGTCCTCGGTGTCGCTGCCGAGAGGGCGCAGCGTCGGGGTGCGCAGCGAGTCCAGAAAGCGCTGCCGGCGAAGCTGATCCGGGCCGACGGCAGTATTCTCGCATGTCATACGACCGACTTCTCCACGACCGGCATGCGCGTGCTGCTCGACGTCCCGATGCAGGTTTGCAGCGGTGAGCGCCTGCGCCTAGTACTACCACATGAATCGGGCGAGGCAGGTTTCGAGGCCGTTACGCTCGATACCGCAGGCGCGTCGGTGCGTCTGCACCTGCTGCCGATGACCATCGCCGAGGAGAGTCTGCTGGTGCAGTGTACGTTCGCGCGACCCGATATCTGGCAGGACTGGAGCAACACCGTGACCCCGGATCGCCCCCTGCGGAGTCTCGCGGAGGTGCTGTCCTTCGGCGCAACGGGCTATATGCGCATGGCCGCGATGATCGGTTCCAGTGTTGCGGCGGCCATACGGCGCATCTTCGCGACGCCCACCGTCCGGGCTGGATAAAGGAGGACGCCATGGGCTTCTGGAGCGCCTACTTCATTGCGAAACTGGTGCTGTATGCGACCGGGCATCTGAATTTGCACGTAGCGCTAAATCTGGCGCTCGCCGCGCTGGTGTCGCTGCCCGCGGCCAATGCACGTCTGCGGCTCGCCAGATCCATGCTGGCCGTGCCTCTGGGTGTCATGCTGCTCTACTACGACTCATGGTTGCCGCCGTTCCGGCGTCTGCTCGTGTCGATTCCGGCCCTGTCGGGGTTCTCGCTGCCTTATATGCTCCAATTGGCGGTTCGGTTCATCGACCTCAAGGCGCTATTGGGCGTTTTGATCGCGATCGGCGCTTATATGCTGCTCAGCCGCAAGCTCCGCCTGGGGACGTTCGCCTTTGTTGGTCTGCTCCTCGCCGCCGTCCTGCCGTTGCCGGGCACCACGGCAACCTCTCATTCCGATCCACGCGCCAGCACGGCGCAGGCAGCGGGCGCCGCTGCGCCCGTGACCAGCGATGCGCAGCTTGATGCGTTACTCAAGAACTTCCGTAGTGGGGAGGCCAACCGCCGCATCGAGCTTCCGACGAGTGCTGGCGGGGAACCCTATGACATCATTCTCATACATGTCTGCTCGCTCGCCTGGGACGATCTGCGTTTCGTGGGCATGCAGGACGATGCGTTTCTCAGGCGATTCAACATGCTTTTTACGCGATTCAGCAGCGCAGCAAGCTATTCGGGTCCTGCGGCCATCCGCCTGTTGCGGGCCAATTGCGGTCAGCAGCCCCACCGTGATTTGTATTCGCCCGCGGCGCCGGATTGTTACCTGCTCGCCGGGTTTGAGCATGCCGGGTTTGAGCCGCATTGGCTCATGAACCACGACGGGCACTTTGGCGATTTTTACTCCGATGTCCGCGTGCGCGGTGGAGTCGGCGCCGCGCCCGACTCGAATGACGGAGCCGCGATCATGCAGGACGCATTCGATGGTACACCGGTATACGGTGACTACTCCGTCCTGTCGAGGTGGTGGGCGGGCCGCCTGAAAAACCCGGTGGAGCGCCAAGTCCTCTATTACAACACGATCTCGCTGCATGACGGCAACCGGGTGAAGGGCGGCGGCGCGTCGAGCAGTGCGAAGGAAAGTTACCGGATCCGCACGCAAATGCTGTTTCGCGACCTTGGTCGATTCATGGATCTGATTGGCGCATCCCATCGGCGCGTCGTATTCGTACTGATTCCTGAGCATGGGGCCGAGCTGCAAGGCGAGCGCCGCCAGCTTCAGGGTCTGCGCGAGGTGCCGAGTCTTGCGATCACGCAAGTGCCCGTCGGAGTCGCTCTGATCGGTGGCGCGGCACAGGACGATAAGGGACAGCACAGCATTGACGCGCCGGTCAGCTACCTGGCGCTGGCGGAGCTTCTCGCCAGAATGGTTGCGAACGACCCGTTTGCGGCTGCGGCCGACAAAGGCAGGCAGCCCTGGCTTCAGAAGCTTCCCGAGACGCTCTCGGTCGGTGAGAGCGAGAATACCGTGATCCTCGAGACCGGCGGCACGCAGCAGATGCAAAACCCCGATCGGCACTGGGAGTCTTGGGATCCCGGCCGTTGATCAATAATCGGCATAGGGTCTGACGGGGCGCGGCGGGCGGGCCAGTGAAACGCCATCGGCACCGAACGCATGGCGCAGGTATAGCAGCAGTCCGGTGGGATGGTAGTACGCGGAGCGGTCCATATCGAGCACTGCGCCGACCATCAGGCGGTGACTCACTTCATATTCCACCGCTCCGTAGAACGAGAGGCTGGTCCCGTCGCCGTGTCCACCGGGAAATAAGGGCTGCGAATAGCCAGAAGGCAGCGGCTCGCCGGCGGCAGCCGCCTGCAGCGCTGGATCGTTCGGATAGAACGGCATGGTGCGGGTCTCGGTGGTGCTGTGCGCGATCGTCGCGCGGGCCCGATAGCTGAACCGGCCCCGGGATCCCGCGAGTTCCAGCGGGAGCCCGACATTCACATAGCGCTGCGGGCTGTAGTAGCCGCCACTGCCGAAGGTATAGTTCAGCATGCTGTAGGTATAGTGCCAGTAGTTGGCAATTACGCCGACATACAGGTCGAATGCAGATAGATGCAGGAAGCGCTGATCCGCGGCAAATCGCGCTCCAACGAAATTGTTGTCGAGCACGTTGGTCCCATCGAGTCGTGATGCACGCAGCGACAGTTGAATGCTCGAGTCACTGGCATAGATGCCGGCCTGCAGCCGGGGACCGGTCTCGATGACCCCGCCCCAGTCATGACCCGATACGGGGTCGCGCATTCCGGCATAGGACAACAGACTGCTGGTCACCGGCCGGCGCGCAACGCCGACACTGAAGTCCACGGGGCCGACGGTCGGCGTGAATTTCAGGCCACCGACCAGATTGGTCGCGGTAAATCCCAAAGGCGTGGTGCCGATGTCGCCCGAGAAGAGCGAACTTGCGTAGCCGATTCCCGGCGCCACGCCTGTCGCGCTGGTACGCGCAAGCGAGGCCGCCACCGTGCCGGCGGGGCCCGCCTCTTGGATCGTGCCAAGCAATGGGATCGTGCTGCCCACCGGCAGCGTCCCGCTATCGAAGTGCACCGCATCGGCACGCACGAAGAAATAATCAGCACCGGTCAGCGCAAACCGCCACTCGCTCGGTAGCTTCCAGGCATGCAGTTCGGAGGTGCCGCCATCGCCGGGTCTGCTCGTGAAGGAGATTCCCTCCGTGACGAAGCTGTTTTTAGCAGTTGCGGCGGTTGATTTCGGGCTCGGCTGATCGGCAGCCTCGAGACGCGCCAGCAGGGCTCGCATGCCGTCGCTTTGCTCGCCGGCAGGCACCGCGTTCAACGCGGCGCGTGCGTCCGGCCGGTCATCGACGGTTTCCAGGAACAGCGCTTCGGCGAATCGCTGATCCGGGTCGTGCGGATTGGCACTGCTTTGCGCCGCGAGCAGGCGCCGTCCGGCGCCCGCATCGCCGTCGGCGGCATAGCGTCGCGCCAGTCGCAGCGCAATCCACGGATCCGCGGGCGCCGATTCGTGCGCAGCCTCGAGATCGTTGCGCGCCGCCTGCGCATTGCCCTGTGCAAGCTCTGCGGCCGCGCGCGCATCGAGAGCGATTCCCCGCAAGACGCCATCGTCAGCACCCAACCTGATCGGATCCGGGGCATCGAGCAGTGCGAGCGCTGCCGCGGGTTCGCCATGCGTTGCGAGCCAACGCACGCGGCTCGCAAAGAGCCAGTGGGAGGTAGGGTCCAGTTGCCTGGCAACCTCGAGCAGCTCACCGGCCTCCGCGACGGCTCCCGCCGCTTCGCAGTGACGCGCTGCCTCGATCACCGCTTCGAAATCCTGTGCGTCGAATGCGCTGGCTGCGCTCTCGCGGGCCTGCGCCAATTCCGGCTCACCGGAGATTCGGGCCTCGGTCGCCGCATCGTGCCACCGAGCAGCCGCGGTGATGGCGGCCGGGTTTGTCGGAACCGCAACCGCGGCCGGCGTTGGCGTCGGGGTTCGTTTTGGCGTCGTGGTTGCACGGACCGTCTTCGCTGCTGCCGGCATCCCGGTGACCCAAGCGATATCTGCCTGCGCAAGATCATCGCGGCTGCGCAACTCGCTGAGCAGCCGCAGTCCTTCGGGGCGCGTCTTTGCGTTATCGCTCAGCAACCGACCGAACGCCAGTTGATAGCGCGGATCGTCGGCGTGCTCTGCCGCGAGATTTTTCAGTCCGCTGCGCGCCGCTTCCCAACCATCCGGGGTCGCGGCGAGCAGCCGGTAATACTCGAGGGACGCGTATCCGCCGGGAGCGCCCTCCGGCAGCAGCTGATCAAGTGCGGCCTTTGCCTCGGCACCGCGACCCATCTGCACGAGGCGATTGACAGCTGCATAGGCGAGCCGGTCCGTGGTTGCGAGACGATAGGCAGCCGCCATCGAACGGGTCGCGCGCTCACCGGCACGCTCACCGGCACGCTCACGAGAGAGACGGTCCCGTGCATGGTGCGCGCAGTCCATATCGCTCATGCGCAAGCACAGCTCGCCCAGCATCTCGAGGTATTCCGCGCTGTCGGGTCGCGAGGCAATCAGTTTCTCGAGCGCGAGGCGCGCCAAATCCCCTCGCCCATGCGCCTCCCAGACGCGCGCACTATGCAACAGTGTCTCGTTGGCCATCGGCACGGCAGTGACGGCGCCAGCGGCGAATGATGCGAATCCCAGTGCTCCTGACGCCAGTATCAGGCTGCGCAAGTTCCCGCCCAGGGAACCAGCAAAGTGCCGTTCGCGGCAGATCGATAGCGATGTTCCGCAAATCCAAGGCCGAACAAAGTCAGCACGGCATTCGCTTGCGCTGCAATGTCTGTCCAGGCCGCTTCCTCGTGCAAGATCCGCGCGGCAAGATTTTTACCCCCGCTCCAGGCGGTCTGACGCACCGCGGATGTGGTGAGCGATAGCAAGCGCGCCGCGACCGCTAGCGGCCCTGTCCGCCGAGTCGGCGTGCTGCGCGACGCTGCAGCAAGGCGTAGATCCATACCGCAAATGTCAGTGCGACGACCAGTGCCGCTACGGTCAGCAGCAGCGGGTAGCGCGACAGATGAAACCAGGCGCGTGTCCACCAGGGCAGCGTACCGACGTAGTAAACCTGGCCGGATTCATAACTGCGCACTTCGTCGCCACGGACCAGCACAAGATCACCATGTATCGAGGAGACGCGCCCCGGATCATCGAGCGCGTCCGCTACGGCGCTCACGCCGGCTGCGTCGCTGCCGATCAGCGCCACGACCGACCGGCCAGATGTGATCGGCGACTCAAAACCCAAAAGCGCGCCGATCGATCCATTACCGGTGACGGTCACTTCCGATTCAGCCGTCCGCTTGGCATTGAAGCGCAGCGGATCCACCGCGAAGCGCGGCACCGGCCCGAAATCAATCAAGCGTCGATCCGACTCACCAAGCACCAAGCCCGCATCCTTGTGCCAGTCCGACAGCAGCTTGTTGGACGCTGCGCCACCAAGCACAATCAGGTCCATATCCTTTGCCTTCACCGCGTCTGCAGTATCCAACAGCAGAAAATGGCTGGCAGTGACTCCGGTCTGACGACCGATGCGTCCCAATACGAAGTACAGTTGTTCCAGTCCGGCCGGGGTCATCGGTTCCGGCAACACGAACGCGGTTTCGGCCAGATCGGCGTATCGGCTGAAGGGAAATCCCCCATTCGCGAACAGGGTCAGATCGGGCAACGCCGCATAGTGATGGAAAGCACGCAGATCAAGAGTCGAGTCCGGATCTATCGATTCGCGCACGGTATCGCGCGGGATCACGCGACAGGCGCCCTGAAAGTGCATATCCTGCGCAAACTGAAAATCAACCGTATTGTCACTGCCGATGCGAAACGCCGGCAATACGAAAGACTCTGCTTCCTGGCGTGCGGAACTCAGGATGGCCGGTATCACCAGATGGCCAAGTCCCTCGGAACCTTCACTGGACCGTAGCCGGAAAGCTCGCACCAATTCGCCGTTGATGCTGACGGCGAGCGTCGGGCCGTCGCTTTCCGGTGGAGGCGTAAAGCGATAGCGAAGATTGATGGGCACGCCGGGTTGGTTCCAGATCAACAGATCAGGAGGTATGCGCACCCGCAGATGCAGCGACCCCGGGACAGGGCCGAAGGCCTCTAGGTCGCGCGGATCATCGAGCATCTCGCCGAAGCGCACCAGGCGATCGGTGGTCAACCAGTGGGGCGAATCGTAGGCGGCGCGGCGCGCCAAATTGACGTTCGTAAAGGTGACACTCGGTCCCGACAGTACCGCCTGGCCCGATACGAAGCCCTCGACGGCTTTTTGCAGCTCCGCGTCGTCGCGACCCATGAAGACCAACAGTTTCAGGTACCGGTTCGCAGGATGGTCCATCATGACGAGCGTCGCCGCGTTGACCGGCGGCAGGTTCAGGCCTGCCGGTTGATGGGCATTGGTGGCGAACACCAGGGCGTGTGCCGCTGGCAGTTCATTTAACGACACCGGGAAGCGCGCGCTGCGGTAATTGGCCTGCACACCGAACCAGGAGGCGACGATGCCGGCCGATCGTGCGATGCCGCGTGACGGGGATTGTGGCAAAACAATGGGCAGGATCAACTTTCGATTGTCGTGCCGGTCCAGAAATGGTGCCGGCAGGAGCGCGAGGTCATTGCGCAGTTCCAGCGGCCGCAGTTCCAGTTCGAGTTCACTGAAATCACTGATCGTTGCCCACAACGAGCTATTTTGCGGATCCTCGCACTGCAGCGTGTAGTGGCCTATCAGATCCAGATGCAGATGGTTGAAACCGGTGAAGTAATGCGGATCGAGCACCACTTCGTGGATGACCTCGTGGCCCGCGTCCGTACGCAATAAAGGCAGCGCGGCGAGGGTTTGGCCGTTCAAGCGGATGCGCAAGTGCGAAAGGTCCGGCAACAGCGCCGGAGAATGTGTGATGTGCAGACGAAGTCGCGCTGCCGTCACCACTTCGTCTGCGCGGATTCCAACAGGGATATCGACGCCGGCCTCGGTGCCCCGCATATCGAACGGACCGCCAGTGCCCAGATCCCTGAAGGTCCAGCGTACGATGCGTGCGTCGCCCAAGGCTGCAGCCGGGGCGGCGGAATCGGGCGTTACGGCAAACGCAGCGGTTCCCGCGAGCAGCAGCAATGCCGACATGCAGGCGCTGCGCGCCAACTCCAACCCAGCTCGCTTCGCGTGAATCATCAATAATAATTGCACGTATTACCCGGAAGGGACGGGATAGGCTTCACATATCGCCTGTACGGGAAACCCGGCTTTTTTTGACGTTTTAACCGGCATTACCAAGAATCCGCACGTTGGAGCAACCCTATCCGGCTGACGGTCGATCCGTGACGCGCTCGTCGCGGCAACAAGGTTCGTGATCTATGGGCTCAGGCCCGGCGCTGATCGACGAATCCATGAAGGTAACGTTCGAGTCACGTGAGTGACTCCTTCGACGTTCGCCGCAGTTCGCGACGATGCAGCAGCAGGTACGCGGCCGGCAATACGAGCATCGACAGCAACGGCGCAGTGATCATGCCGCCGACCATCGGCGCGGCGATTCTGCCCATGACTTCGGAGCCGGTGCCGCCCCCCAACATGATGGGCAGAAGACCGGCGACGATCACCGCGACCGTCATCGCCTTCGGCCTCACTCGAAGCACGGCGCCTTCTTCGATCGCTTCGATCAGATCGCGTTCGGTCGTGAACTGATTCGCGGTTCGTCGCTTGGCTATGGCGTGATCGAGGTAGATCAGCATCACGATGCCGAACTCCGCAGCGACGCCGGCCAACGCGATGAAACCGATGGCGGAGGCGATCGATAAGAGCTGATTTTGCTTGCCCCAAGATTCGACCGCCGTGAGCCATCCCATTCGAAAACTGATGGGTGCTTCTGGCGCCAATCACAATGAATCCCGACGATTTGGCACGAATGCTGCTTGTTTCGAAGAGGCATGAAATCAATCCCTTGGATGGTCGTTGGGACGGCCTTGAATTGCCGCTATCACGGCACCCGGCGGCAACATCTTGCCGCCCAGCTGCACCTGCGGGCCGGTTCAGTAACCCGAATGCCTCGGCATTCAGTAGGAGTTAAATGATGTCAATCTCGTCCATAGGCAGCTCCGCCAACCAGTCGATCTACGGCCCGCAGCGAGCGCCTTCCGCCTCTGCAGCCGCTTCGACTGGCGCCGCCTCGGGAGCGCCTGCATCCAATGAGTCTTCGAGCACGGTCACTCTCAGCCCCGATGCCCAAGCGTTCGCAAAGTTTAATTCGGAAGGCATCACCGTGGAGCTCGTAAGCGCTGCCGGTGTCCCCAACTTGATGAATCCCGCGGGATACGCGCAGCAAGTGGCCGCGGCCAAGGCATCGGGAGCCACTTCACCCGCGGACGGCAAGTTGTCGGAAGCGAACTTCAATTCCGTGCTGGCCAACTACGGCGCGACGAGTACGCAAGCCGATCAATTGTTTCAATCCATCGACACCAATGACAACGGCACCATATCGAACAGCGAGCTGCTCAACGCGCTCGGCAACACCGGCAGCGACCGCAACACGTCCACCTCCCAGGGGCTGCTGACCCTCATGGACACCAATCACGACAGTGTCGTGTCGGGCTCGGAATTCATCACCTTTGAGACTTCACTCGTCTCGTCCGAAAAGGCGAGCGCCTGAGTAAGGCGTCGCAGAAGTGGCGCCATCCATCCCTAGGCGTTCGCCGCACGAAACCACCGCTTCCCTTACTTCCGGTCGCTAGCACACAGACGGCGCCTGCGTCGGTAGGTATTCTGCTAATATCGACGTGTAGATTGGCCGCGTTCCTCAACTGCATCCAGCAGAGCGGGCCAAGATTGGAAATGGACTTTCTTATCCGTCCTTTGCAGCTTTAGGAACCTGATTTTAGCGGGGGGGGTTGGTCATGAAATGGGCAGGTATGTATCTTGTTGGTTTCGTTGTCCTGATTGGTGGTCTCCTGGCCGCGCTCTGGAAATTGGGTATTCTGGAAAGGATCGGCACCGCGTGGACTTTGATCGGAGTCGCGATCCTGATCGGCGTTGGCATCATGATCTCAGTCTCCAATAGCGGTAGGAAAGAAAACATCGAGATTGACAGGAAGTGACCGGTTCGAGCGCGGGAAGTCTCGAGCGTCGTGCAGACTGATGCCATCAGCCCGGATGCGATGACGCGCGTTTCAAACCAGCGCATCGACAGACACTCATCGCGAAACTTGCCGTTAAAGGATTGTGCTCGCACGTTCTCGCGGTTCAATACTCTGCCTTCTCACCCTTCGCGGGCACCGAGGTTGGAACGCCCGGCGTGCCGGCATAGGTAATTAGCAATACGGCCGGCTCGTCGCCTGCTTCTCCCCGGTGCACATCGTCAACCGATTCCCCAACGGCTTGCCCCTGATGAACGATCAAAGTCTTACCACTGGCCCTATCGTGCAGTGTGAGGGTTCCGGAGAGGACGTATACAGCATTTGGAATAGAATGATAGTGCCACGGCAGTGAGGTATGTGCTGCGATCGTCACCGCTGAGCGGGTTCCATCCGCTTTTCACGGCTCCCCATCGCTGTGAAACTTTACGTCATTGCTTCTACTTCGAGCCTCTCGTCACGGGCAGTAAAGCGCTCTCAGCCGGACCACCGGGTCTGGCGGAGATCCTTCCAGGGACCGCCATCAACGTAGCGCTCGGGATACAGAGCTTTCGAACGCGGGTCTTCCGCGGTGTCGAGTTGAAGGACCATCCACTTCGGATACGGAATGCCCGGATCGGACGCGGCGTCCAGAAGCCGGACTTCTTCGTCCGAGAGCCGAAGGTCTACGGCGCCGATGTTATCTTCCAGTTGCTCAGCCTTCCGGGCAGCGACGATCACACTACTGACGGCCGGCCGTCCCAGTACCCACGATAGCGCCACACGCGCCGGGCTTGCGCCATGCCGGGCGGCCACTTCTTTCAACACTTCCACAACGCGATAGCCCATCTCCTTCTCGAAGGGCACGAAGGAACCGGCCTCCGCGAATCGCGTGCCGGCAGGAGCAGGGTTGGTGCGGCTGTACTTGCCCGAAAGGAAACCGCCTGCAAGCGGGCTCCAAACCAGGATACCGATGTTGTGGTACTCGGCGAACGACTGAAACTCGTATTCGAGACCCCGGCCGACGAGGCTGTAATACATCTGCGCCGTCACGTATTTTTCCANNCCCCAGGCGCTCCTGCAGCATAACCGCGGTGGCCCCCTGCCATGACATGAAGTTGGAGAGCCCGATATAGCGGACCTTCCCCTGGCGCACAACATCGTCGAGCGTCCGCAACGTCTCCTCTNNCTCCACTTCGCGCATGATGTTCACACGGGTCGCGCCGCTCCGATTGAGATTATCGCTCATGGGGAGCCGGACTTTGGTAGCCAGGACGATTTCCTGCCGCACGCCCCGCAAGGCATTACCCACCAAAGTTTCACTCTCCCCGAGGCTGTATACGTCCGCGGTATCAATGAAGTTGATGCCCCTGTCCAGGGCTAGCTTCACCATTCGCGTTGTGTCCTCCTGACCGAGGTTGCCCATGTTCATCTTGCCGCCAAATTGCATCGTGCCAAGCGCCACTTCGCTCACGATAAGTCCTGTATTCCCCAATTTCCTATACTTCATGTCCCATACTCCTTCCCCTGCGAACGAAAAGTGCGATAGCAAATCGTGAATTTACCCCAATTCGGCAGAAGCTTCGAAACGATTTCGCGTTCATACTGCTACAGGAAGCAGCATTTCCATTTGCTTGCCGATCAGTTCGCCACGCTGGTGTCCTGACAGGACATCCGTATGGTGATTGGCATAGATAACTGTTCCGCGCGAGTCGGCAATGACCATGGCGTCAGGAGCGGCCTCGAGTAATTCGTTCGCGTATCCCTTGACCAGGGTCATCTCCATGGCCGCAGACACCGAGTCTTCGGCATCGTGCCCGGGTTCGATGTGCGGTTGCTGAGCGGAGATTGACGGCCTGCCGCCAATTAGATACCCACCTTGTTCGCACCTACCAAAGAAATCCCGGCATCCGTCTTTTCGGGGGCTCGAGACGTGCTGAGTACGGTTCCGGGAGAAGTTGACGTACTCGTGGAGCCGAGCAGATTCGCAATTTCGCGTAGCAATAAATTGACGTCCACCGGCTTAGGCGGGATCCGGTCGGCGATCAGCTTGGCTTGCTTGATGTGCCTATCGGCAATGTCATCCGTCAGCATGATCGTCGGGGGTTTGAAGCCGAGCGATTGGGTGATTTCGGCCACAATCTCGTCGCCCGTGAACCCCATGGGCAGCTGAAAGTCGGACAAGATCAGATCCGGGCGCAGACCGTGGATTTCCACGTGTTGCAGCGCTTCGTCGCGCGAGGCNNATAGCGTCATGCACCCGAAAATTGCCGCGGCCGCGGCATTGGACGAGCGCCGGTAATTCATTCAAAGACTCCTATTTCGCAGGTGCTAGAGCCGATCCGTCGGCGGCGTTGCGCGAGCTTAAGATCGCCGTCAACAGGTCGGGTACGGATGTATCGCGCTCGAGATGCGGATGGCGTTCATGACCCGCATAAAGCAATTCGACCGTCTTGAACGTGTCGTCCTTCTCTAACAACAAACGGATGGCGCGCGGCTCGATCCCGCCGGCCTTGAGAGCATCGGCAAGCACATCTTTTGAATATTTCCGATCATCGATGGCAAACAAATTCGAGTCGGGCGCAATCCCCGCCGCATCGGCGGGCGTGCCGGGCACCACCGTGGAGATGACAGCTCCCTCATCGTTGAGCAAGAAGCCGAGTG
>PLAH01000116.1 GCA_003134045.1 Gammaproteobacteria bacterium | reverse complement strand
GGCGTGCTCTACAAGGATTTGAACGCCGCGAAGTTCGAGTCCAGTCTGGCCAGCAAATTTCGGCTGGGAGGAAAATTACTCTTGCCATGTGCGACCCGAGTGATGTATTTATGGACGCGGTAGCACAACCGCAACAATATTGTGCCGCCTCTCTGAATCATGATGATCCGGTTCCAGCGAAGTTAAAGACGCTTAACGACTCCCGTTGCCTGCGGTGCGCAGCCATTGTGCTGCTGATCGGGATTGCTCCGACGGTGGCGATGGCTTACATAGATCCTGGCAACGGCGCGTACATGGTGCAGGTGCTGTTCACCCTGGCGGGGGGCGGCAATTTTTTACCTGCGGCACCCGATTCAGTCCCTGAAAGCTGTTTGGCGCTGGCAGAGGGAGCGGCGCAAGGGTGCCGCGACGACGAGCGTCGAGCCTCCCGTGGCGGCTGCCGCTACCGACGAGGTGGGCGTCGCGTCCGGGTCGTCCGACGCGGCGAGGGATTCGATTTAGGACGCAGAGTGGCGGGTCGGCGCGGAAGCGGCTAGTCGCCGCGAGGGGCCTGGGTGGTAGTGTTATCATTACCATGATGGAGCAAATTTACCGCCTCGGGCGAGACGTCAAGAGATCTGACCAATGACCAATGACCAGTGAGGCGGATACTGGGTCCGCCCCAGAGACAGCCATGGATGGAGATCAGCGTGCAGGATGCAGGGCGCTCATTTGTGGCGTGAGCGGCCAGGACGGGGCCTACCTGGCGCGGCTGCTGCTCAACCAAGGTTATGAAGTCGTCGGCACGTCGCGCGACGCGTCGTCAACGCTCATGAGGGGACTCATATCGCTCGGGATCGAAGATCGGATCCAGTGCGTATCGATGGCGCCGAACGATTTTCGCAGCGTTTTACAAGTTGTCCTGAGATTTGAGCCGACGGAGATATACAACCTGGCCGGCCAAACATCGGTCGGGTTGTCGTTCGAGCAGCCGGTGGAGGCGATCGAGAGTATCGCCCTCGGCACGCTGAATCTTTTGGAAGCGATTCGAATCGCCAAGCGGCCCATTCGACTCTACAACGCCGGGTCGAGCGAGTGTTTCGGCGACACCGGAACCACGGCAGCCAACGAGCGAACTCCTTTTTTGCCCCGTAGTCCTTACGCAGTGGCAAAAGTCACCGCCCACCATCTCATCGCCAACTACCGGGAGGCTTACGGACTTTTCGCGTGCACGGGTATACTATTCAATCACGAGTCGCCGCTGCGGCCGAAGCGGTTCGTCACTCAAAAGATCGTGCATGCCGCTCACCGTATCGCCAACGGAAACAAGGCTCCGTTGCGGCTCGGAAATCTCGACATCCACCGGGACTGGGGATGGGCGCCGGATTATGTCGAAGCCATGTGGCGGCAACTGCGTCAGAACGAGCCATCCGACTATGTGATTGCCACCGGCAGAACCGTTTCATTGGAGTATTTCGTCGAGCAAACGTTCAAGCATTTCAGCCTCGACTGGCGTCGCCACGTTGAGCAGGACCCAGGGCTGATTCGACCCACCGACATTCGCCATGGCGCTGCCGACCCGAGCAGGGCTCAAAGGGACCTCTCATGGCGGGCACACCATGACGTCGATGCAGTCATACTAGAAATGTGCCGAGCGGTCGCTGCGAACGCCGACAACGATTTGCATTGATATGGAATCGATCGTTTGCCGTGTCTGCGGGCGACTGTCCGATCGAGTCTTCACATTGCCGGTGTTGGGGCGGGACACGAGCTATCATGACTGCCGTCACTGCGGTTATCTTCAGACGGAATCGCCGACTTGGCTGGACGCTGCGTATGCTCAGGCCATCAACGATTGTGATACCGGGATCATGTCGCGCAATTGGCAGAACGTGGGGCGTGTGATCATGACGCTCGCGGCGTACCGGCGGCTCGACGGAAGCGTCATCGATCACGCGGGTGGTTACGGCATACTCGTGCGGTCGCTGCGCGATGCGGGCATCGAAGCCCGCTGGCGCGACAAGTATTGTGAAAATTTGCTGGCTCGCGGCTTCGAGGCGGGCGAGGAACCGTGCGATCTTCTGACCGCTTTCGAAGTGCTCGAGCACATGATCGATCCGGTGACGGAGCTGCAGCACATGCTGCAGCAGGCTCCAGTGATACTGCTTTCCACCGAGCTCATTCCCGGCGCCGCGACGCCTTCTTCAGATTGGTGGTACCTCGGGCCCGAGCATGGCCAACACATCGGTTTCTTTCGGCTTTCAACGCTTCGCGCGATCGCGGCGAAGCTGCAATGCCGGTTCGCGAGCGACGGCGAACGGATTCATATCTTCTCTCGTTCTCCCGTTCCCAGGTCCTGGGCACTTCTGCAGCGACTGGGCCGCTTTTGGCCGCTCGTCGCGCGTTTGAAACTCGAGCCAAAAATAATGAGCGATTTCTATCGCATGAGCAAAAACCCGAAGGCGCGTGCCGATTGAGAGCGGCTCACTCGCGCAATAGAGCGTCTCTCGCGAGACTCGGTAGCAACCTTCAAATGCACACTGTCGTCTACGATCATCAAATCTTCAGCCATCAGGAGTTCGGCGGGGTGTCGCGATATTTTTGCGAACTCGCCGGCCGGGTGCAAGGCTCGTCTGCCTGGCGCGCGCGAGTCATCGCCCCCTTGCACTACAACCGCTACCTGGCGGAGAGCGACGTACCAACTGTTGGTATTTACGCGCCGCTTGCATTTGCGAAGCTGGCAAAGGTATACGCGCTCTTCAACGATCTCATCTGTCCGCCGCTGTTGAAACTTACCGGCTCCGATCTGCTGCACCAGACCTATTATGGCGCGAAAGCGGAAACGGGGCGGGGACCGTTCGTCATCACTGTGTACGACATGATTCACGAACTGCTTCCCCAGTATTTTTCCGCGGAAGACCCGATTCCTCGGCTCAAGCGGAAGTTGATCGAAACGGCAGATCACATCATCTGCATTTCGCGAAGGACGGCTGACGATCTCATTGCGATTTTGGGCGTTCCGCCTGCGAAAATTTCCGTCACTCACCTCGCGTTTTCCGAGATATTCGCGGCGCCACCGGCGGCGGGCGGTGGCCCGATGAGCCATGACGGACGGCCTTATCTTCTATATGTCGGCAAACGCGACGGCTACAAGAATTTTTCGCGTGTGTTCGATGCATACTCGTCATCCGCGCACCTTTGCGGCAAATTCGATCTGATCGCGTTCGGCGGCGGCGCGTTTACGTCCCAGGAACTGGCGCGGTTCGCCGGGTCCGGTCGGAGGCCGAATTCGATTCGACATCTATCCGGCGATGATGCCGCGCTCGCGCGTTTATACGCAGGTGCGCGCGCATTCGTGTATCCGTCGGAATACGAGGGATTTGGCATTCCACCGTTGGAAGCAATGGCTTGCGGGTGTGCCGTGGTATGCAGCAATACCAGTTCCATACCCGAAGTCGTCGGCCAGGCTGGCGAGTATTTCGATCCGACGAATGTCGAATCGATGCGGGCGGCTCTGGAGAAAGTGGCGTTCGATGAGGCGCGCCATGACGAACTGGTTTCCGCTGGACGACTCCGGAGTCGGTTGTTCTCCTGGGACCGGTGCGCAGCAGAAACGATGGCGGTCTACGAAAAAGTCATCGACGGATACTCGTCCAAATGACGCCCAAGGGGTGCGGTCGAGACGATGGCGTCGCCCCATTCGAACCTTTTCGGCTGGATTGATTATACTTCCGCCGGCACGGCTGCAGGCGAACTTAGCAGGATGAACGACAATGAACGAGCGGCAACTTGTGACGGGTGGGGCGGGTTTTTTGGGGTCTCATCTATGCGAGCGCCTCCTCAAAGAAAAAGTGGAAGTGATCTGCGTCGATAACTTCTACACCGGGGTAAAGCCGAACATCGGTCATTTGCTGAACGACCGCCGCTTCGAAGTCATTCGTCACGATGTGACATTCCCGTTGTACATCGAAGTCGATCGCATATTCAACTTGGCCTGCCCGGCGTCGCCGGTGCACTATCAACATGATCCCGTGCAGACGACCAAAACCAGCGTGCACGGTGCGATCAATATGTTGGGGCTGGCCAAGAGGGTGAAAGCACGCATTCTTCAAGCCTCCACGTCGGAAGTCTATGGTGATCCGGAAGTACACCCGCAACCCGAGAGCTATTGGGGGAGAGTGAATCCGATCGGACCGCGAAGTTGCTACGACGAAGGCAAACGCTGTGCCGAAACGCTATTCTTCGATTACTGGCGCCAGTGCCAGTTGCAGATCAAGGTGGTGCGGATATTCAATACCTATGGTCCGAGGATGCGGCCCGATGACGGCCGTGTCGTCAGTAATTTCATCGTTCAAGCGCTGCGGGGGAATCCCATTACCATCTACGGCGACGGGCAACAGACCCGAAGCTTTTGCTACGTTGACGACCTCATCGACGGGATGGTCAGGATGATGAACAGCGACGGGGAGTTTATCGGGCCGGTCAATATCGGAAATCCCGGAGAGTTCACGATGCTGGCGCTGGCCGAGGCCGTGATTGCGATCACCGGATCGCGCAGCAAGCTCATATTTGAGCCGTTGCCCGAGGATGACCCTCGACAACGAAAGCCGGACATCGAACTCGCGCGAAATCGCCTGGGCTGGGAACCTCGAGTCGGCTTGAACGATGGTTTGAAGGAAACGGTGCAGTATTTCAAACGCGTGCTCGATGTCTGATTGGCAGCTGAGCACACCGGTCGCGTTGATCATCTTCAATCGCCCTGATGCTACGGCTCGCGTGTTTGCCGAAATTGCGCGTGCGAGGCCGCCGAAACTTCTGGTGGTAGCCGATGGCCCGAAAACAGGCAACGCGGTTCAAGCGGAGATGTGTCGCCAAGCCCGCGCCGTGCTCGACGCAGTCGACTGGCCTTGCGAGGTGGTCACGAATTATTCAGATAGCAATCTGGGATGCCGGCAACGTGTTTCCAGCGGTTTGGATTGGGTGTTCGCGACCGTACCGGAAGCCATCATCCTGGAGGATGACTGTCTTCCCGATCCGAGTTTCTTTCGGTACTGCGAGGATATGTTAAATAGATACCGTGAGGACTCGCGTATAGGTATGGTTTGCGGCGACAACTTCCAGTTCGGGCGAACCATCGGAAGCGCGAGCTACTATTTTTCGAAGTACACGCACATTTGGGGGTGGGCAACCTGGGCCAGGGCATGGCGCCACTATGACGTTAGCGCAAGCTTGTGGCCCGAACTTCTCGCATCCGGTCTATTCGACCGCATTGCACTTCCGTGCGAGCGTGACAGTTGGAGAAGGGCCTTCGATGGTGTCTATCGTGGAGAAATCGATACCTGGGATTTCCAATGGACTCTGGCTTGCTGGTGTCAATCGATGCTTGCTGTGATGCCGCAGGTCAACCTCATCAGCAATATCGGCTTTGGATCGCAGGCCACTCACACCAGCCAACCCAGCGTGTATGGCAACTTGCCGGTATCTGAAATCAAGTGGCCATTGCGGGAGCCAAACGTAATTGCGGCGAATCCCGAAGCGGATCGCGCGACGGCGAGGGGGATGTTCGCCGTCTCGATCGGGAGGCGAATCGTACGCCGCATCCGTCGCATGGGTTTCTCGTGATGGCTGCCGCCATTAAAGCGTGGCTCAAGCGCGGCTTACGAGCGATCGGATTGGAAGTTTTGCGTACCAAGAACGCCAATTTGGAGCCGCAAGTACTAAAAAATGCGTTGGACGTGAGTGGGGCCACAGTTGTATTGGACGTGGGCGCGAATGTGGGCCAATTTGGCGACATGGTATTTGCAGCAGGATTCAAAGGAAAAGTCGTTTCCTTCGAAGCGATACGTCGCGCGCATCAACAACTGGCCGTTCACGCAGAGAAGAGTGGACATAGCTGGTCGGTAGCGCCTTGCGCCGCGATTGGTAGCAGCCGCGGACAAATCGAAGTGAACATCTCGGCAAATTCGGTGAGCAGCAGTATTCTGCCCATGAAACATGCTCATCTAGAAGCCGCTCCCCAATCGCATTACGTGGAGTCGCAGACCGTGGGCATGGAGAGACTGGACGAGATCGCGGCCCCACTGGTATCTGCCACGGCAAAGCTTATGATCAAAGTCGACACGCAAGGATACGAGTTGGAAGTACTGAAGGGGGCCACCGGGTTGCTGCCGCAAACCGTCGCTTTACAGTTGGAATTATCGCTGGTAGCTCTTTACGAAGGGGCTCCCACGCTCGTCGAGATGATTTCTTACGCGCAATCGCAAGGATTTGAGCTGTTCAGTATCGTCCCGGGTTTTTGGGATATCCGCAACGGGCGATCCCTTCAGGTCGATGGCTTTTTCGTGCGGAAGGGTCTCCTCACATGAGTCGCTCTTGTCAGTGAATATGCAGAAAGAAGGCGCCATTCCATGAAGCGGCCGAGCCCGTTAACCCTTCGCGCGGGATCGCCGTCGTCGCTTGGGCGATATGTTGCCACGCAGCTGAACAACATGTTTCCCGCCTCCGGCATCGATGCAGATCTGGGGCACGTTCTGCCCGCCGTGCCGGCTGCGCTCGATCGCATGCGCCCCATCCTCCTTGCCGCACGCCCGTTCGAGCCAGATTCTTTCGATCATTTTCATTCGTTGCAATACTCGACCTGGCTATATTTGCTCGGCAATGAGCTTTGGCGGCAAAACGGTGACGAGGCGGTTACGGCGCGGGTGTTCTGCCTGAATCGCGCGCTCAACGCCGTTGACCTCTTTCATGCCGTTTCCATGCCGGAGATTTTTCTGCTGAATCATGCGCTGGGCACCGTACTTGGGAATTCCACGTACGGAAACAGATTGGTTGTGAGCCAGAATGTCACTGTCGGAAGAGTGGGCATCGACCGCCCCACCATCGGTGACAACGTCGTTCTCTACCCGGGAGCCAAGGTGACCGGCCGAGCCACGATCGGCGACAACGCGGTGTTGTCGGCAATGACGATTGTTCACAACGCAGAAGTTCCGAAGGACACCGTCGCGTTCATGAATGGTGGGGAACTCGCGTTCAAGCCGCGCCGTCGCGACTACATTTCGTTGTACTTTCGGAACTCCGGTTGAAGTCGATCGTGGCGACCAGGCACAACATCATTGCGAATTACATCGGCGCGGTCTGGACGGCGCTGATGGGATTTGTTTTTGTACCCTTCTACTTACGCTATATCGGCGCCGATGGTTACGGATTGGTCGGCGTCTTTCTAATGCTGTCGTCCATCATGGCCATTTTCGATGGCGGACTTGGCATGGTGGCGAGTCGTGAGTGCGCGGCTTTTGCCGGCTTGCCCGAACCAGGCAAGCGGGACACAGTGGCGTTGCTGCGGACGATGGAGGCGGTCTTTTGGGGTGTGGCTGTCCTGGCGGGTCTGGCAGTTTCTTTGATGGCGCATTGGATAGTGGAGTTTTGGATCAACGTTCCGGTCCAGCGAGTTGAGGAAACAACCGCCGGCGTCCGTCTGATGGGTATCGCGCTGCTGTTTCAATTTCCGGCCGGGTTTTACTCGGGTTGCCTGAACGGGCTGCAGCATCAGGTACGCCTGAACGTCGTCGTTGCGCTGGCCGCGACCATTCGCGGCGTCGGAGCGCTGCTCGTGCTGAGCCACGTCGCGCCCACCATCGGCGCCTATTTTGGCTGGCAAGCACTGAGCGGCGCTGTGACGGCATTGATACTACGGTTCACTCTGTGGCAGCTGACCGGTCATACTCTGAATCAGCCGCGATTCGCGCCAGCGATGTTGAAACGCGTCGGCAATTTTGCCGCTGGCGTCGCCGGCATCAACGTTCTGTCCTTGCTGCTGATGCAGTCCGACAAGATCATCCTATCGAAGGTTTTATCGCTCGAGCAGTTCGGTTACTACACTCTGGCGTGGGCCTTGGCGACGATGATTTATCGAGTCACCGGGCCGCTGTCGACAGCGTACTTCCCGCGCCTAGCCCAATTCAGTCACTCGGGGGACAAGAGATCGCTCTTCTCGACATATCAGAATGCGAGCCGCGTAATCGGCATGCTGGTCGCACCCTTGTGTCTATGGATAGCGGTCTTCAGCAGACCCATCTTGACGCTCTGGACGCAAAACCCGTCTATCGCGGAAGCGGCATCACTGCCGCTGTCGCTGCTGTCCGTGGGGACGATGCTCCACTGTTTCATGCATATCCCTTATTCAATGCAGTTGGCCCTCAACCATACGAGCCTGGCCATTTGGCAAAACGTGATCGCCAGCGCCGCGCTGGTACCGCTCACCTATTTCCTGGCGACACACTTTGGGCTCATAGGCGCCGCCGTCCCATGGTTTATCCTAAATCTTGCGTGCGTTCTGGTGATGCCTTATCTCATTCATAGAAAGCTCCATGTGCCCAATCTGATGTCCTGGTATGGTCAGGCGATCTTCTGGCCGGTTCTGTTGAGCGGCATTGCGCTCGCGATTGCCTACGTTTGCTATGCGGATATTCCGGGAAATCGTCTGCTGTCGCTTTCCGTTGTAGGCGTGGGACTCGGGTTTGCGCTCTTGCTCGTCCTCATGAAAGAAAAACTGCCGCTGAGAAGGCAGCCCTAACATGGAAAAATACACTGTAATCGTCCCCGTCCGAGACGGAAGCGAAACGATCGAACATACTCTTCGTACCTGCTTGCGCCAAAAGTACGCGAACTACGAAATCATTGTCAGCGACAATTGCAGCACGGACAGCACCCGCCAAGTGATTGAGAAATTCGAAGACCGTCGAATACGGTATATCACCCCAGAACGCCGTCTCAGCATGGCAGGCAATTTCGATTTTGCCCTGAAACACGCCGACCCAGGTTTCGTGATGTTCATAGGGGCTGACGACGGCGTCATGCCGGGCGCCATTGACTACGTGGCCGGCATCGCGGAGGGTCTTGGAGTTCGCGCAGTATCCTGCAGGCAAGCCACGTATATTTGGCCGTCGTTCCCCGATGCCGACATCAGCGGCCGGCTGATATTCGGAGGCTTGCGGGACGATGTGGAGATCAGAAAGAGCGCGGAATGGCTGCCCAGAACTCTGGACTTCGATTGCACCTACATATTCGAACTTCCTAACCTCTACTGCGGTTTCGTGCATACCGAGGTGATCGAAAAGGCGATCGTCAGCGGCAGATATTTCCGGTCGATCACTCCCGACGCGTACTCCGCTTTCGCAACGGCGGTATTCCTTGATTCATATGCATTTTCGCATCGTCCGTTTGTGGTTGCAGGAGCCTCGCCCAAAAGCAATGGTGCCTCCGGCATGAATCCAAAAAGCAGCGGCCGGGTAGCAGAACAGTTCAAAGCCGAGAACGATCTGGAGTTCCACCGGAATTTCGTCTCCTGCCAGAGCTATGAAGTGATCGCCGCGGAAGCTTTCGCTCAATTGGCGGATGCGTTTCCGGACGCGTGCTCGCCTTACCGCATCAATCTGCGCCGTCTCTTCGAGACAAGTGTGGCGCGAGCGAATTCCAGAACGGAGCCCGCGATTCGGGAAGCCGTCGGTAGAATGATAGAGATTCACGCAGTTCCAGATGTCCAGGCTCCCACCAAGAAAGCCTCGACGCGAACGATGTTGAATTTTGCCACCCTCATAAGGGTCGTCAGGGACTTGCTAATTTTCAGAAACCGCTACACCGGCGTCAATCACTCCGATCGATATTGTATCGACAATATCGATGATGCCGTTATCGTTGCCAAAGTTTTGAGCGAACTCGACGGCGCCCGTGACTTCGAGACGGTGTCGCGTATGGCGGTCAGGGCCGTTCTTGCCCGGTTGAACTAACATCGGCTTAACAATGGAGTCTGATATTTGAAAGCGGTCATCCTTGCAGGCGGGTTGGGGACGCGGATCAGTGAAGAAACGGTAACACGCCCGAAACCTATGGTGGAAATCGGTGGACGTCCCATCCTTTGGCACATTCTGAAGATATATTCGGCGTATGGCGTGAATGACTTCATCGTTTGCTGTGGTTACAAGGGATATGTGATAAAGGAGTATTTTGCGAATTACTCCCTGCACATGTCGGACGTCACTTTCGATCTGAAACGCAATGAGATGGAAGTTCACCAGCGCAATGTTGAGCCATGGCGCGTAACCTTGGTCGACACCGGCGAGTTCACGCTGACCGGAGGCCGGCTTAAACGAGTCGAAAAATATTTGCGTGATGAAGACACGATTTGTTTTACTTACGGCGACGCGGTCGCCGACGTGAATATTTTCGAATTGCTGAAATTTCATAATGCTCATCGGCGATTGGCCACCGTTACCTCGGTGCAGCCCCCGGGCCGCTTTGGTGCGCTGGATCTTAGCGGCAACAACGTAAATGGGTTCGTCGAGAAGCCGAAGGGCGATGGGGGGTGGATCAACGCGGGCTTTTTTGTTCTATCTCCCGAGGTTCTCGGTTTCATCAAGGATGACACCACAGTGTGGGAGGCCGAACCACTAAAGCATCTGGCCGCTACGGGTCATTTGATCGCCTACCCACATCATGGCTTCTGGCAGCCGATGGATACGCTGCGGGACAAAAATCATCTCGAAGAATTGTGGAGCAGCGGCAATGCTCCGTGGAAGGTATGGTAATGAGGTGCCGTCATTGCGATTCGAAGGTGAAAGAACCATTCGTCGACTTGGGCGCCTCACCGCCCTCCAATGCATATCTCAGCGTCGAAGGGCTTTCGGCGCCCGAAATCTACTATCCATTGCGTGTCTTGGTATGTACTAACTGCTGGCTTGTACAGACGGAGGATTTTGCCCGCGCCGACCAATTATTCGGCAGCGACTATGCGTACTTCTCTTCGGTTTCGGAAACTTGGCTCAAACATGCGGCCGATTATTCTCAGACGATCATTCGGCGCCTAAATCTCAATCATGGGCACCTCGTGATAGAAGTGGCTTCCAACGATGGCTATTTGCTCAAGAACTTCGTGGCCGCGGGGATTCCCTGCTTGGGGATCGAGCCAACTGAGAGTACAGCGGCGGCGGGAGAGCGCCTTCTCATCCCTGTGCTCCGGGAATTCTTCGGTACTGCGCTGGCGACGAACCTTGCCACGGAGGGTAGACAAGCTGATCTCATCGTCGGAAACAACGTTTTCGCCCATGTTCCCGACATCAATGATTTTTCGATCGGGCTCAGAACGGCATTGAAGCCCAATGGCGTCATTACGCTCGAGTTTCCTCATGTCATGCGGCTCATTGAGCACACGCAGTTTGATACGATTTATCACGAGCATTTTTCGTATCTGTCGCTTCATGCTGTGAACCATGTGTTTGCAAGCGTGGGTCTGCGCATCTGGGATGTCGAGGAGTTGCCCACCCACGGCGGCAGCTTGCGTGTCTACGGTTGCCATGTCGGTGCTGCGCATGTCGAAAATTCCGATGTCGCCCGAGTATTGGCCGAGGAGGCCAGGCGCGGCTTGCTCGAGGTTGCCACCTATCGAAGTTTTCAACCCCGCGCCGACAGGGTGAAAGCCGATCTCATCACGTTTCTGATCGAGCAAAAGCGCGCAGGCAGATCCGTTGCGGCTTACGGGGCGGCCGCAAAAGGCAACACGCTGCTCAACTACGCCGGCGTCAAACCAGACTTGCTCCCGTACGTGTGTGACGCCGCACCTTCAAAACAAGGCAAGTATCTGCCGGGAACTCGAATTCCAATTCTGCACCCAGATGCGTTGCGGGAGCGGCGACCCGATTACGTTATTATCCTGCCTTGGAACATTGCAGATGAAGTGATCGGGCAACATGGATATGTGCGTGAATGGGGCGCGAGATTCATGGCGGCCGTGCCCGAGCTTAGAGAAATATCGGAGAGCGTCGAGGTAAGCGCTGATAGGCGCCAAAGCGCGAGTTTATGAATCGCATTTTTTCGCACACCGGATTAAGATAGCGCCGATTCCTTCAACGTAGACGATCAGATAAAAGAGTACGTATGTCACGACTTTCCACTCTGGCACTGGCCGAACAGTTGATTGCGCTCGGAAGGCTTTATCGTAAATCGCTTCAACGCGACAATTCATACGCGGGTGAATACGAATACTTGAAAAAGATAATCGCCAATTTGAATTTGATGGGTGGCTATGTCGTGGATGTCGCCGCGAGCGATGGTGTTTCCCAGTCCTGCACCTTCGGCTTTTTCGAGGATTCAAATTGGATTGGTTTGGCCGTAGAAATGGACCCATCGAAATTTTCGAGGCTCGCCTTTGTGTACGCCGACTTTCCCAATGTAAGTCTTGCCCGATGCCGGGTGACCCCGCAGACGGCGGCTCGACTCATGCAAAGCTTCGAAGTCCCCTTCGATTTTACGTTGCTCAATCTTGATATCGATTCCTATGATCTTCATGTGATTGATGAATTGCTCAAGGCCGATTTCAGACCCAGAGTCATTTCCATGGAGATAAACGAAAAAATCCCGCCGCCCATCTTTTTTACCGTCGATTATGACGATGCTCACTACTGGCAAGGGGATCACTTTTTCGGGTGCTCATTGACGGCGGCCTCATCCATCGTCAGACCTCATGGATACATTTTGGAATCCCTGCAATACAATAATGCGATCTTTATTCGCACCGATATTGCGGGCGTTATATTCCGAGACGTGAACAATGAATCAGCCTACGATGCGGGATACCGGAATAGGTCTGATCGAAAAAATCTGTTTCCTTGGAATTCAAATGTCGATTGCTTGTTGGAATATTCGACTCAAGATTCAATCGAGTTCTTGAATCGCCTGTTTGAGAAATATCGGGGCAAATATACTTTGCACCGATAGAATGCGAAGCTACTACAGATCGAGCAATCGTGCCGCTATCGGGCGCGTCGTCTGATCCGTCTCGAGAGCAGGTGTTTCGCCATGCGAAGGCGTTCATCGATGATGGTAATTCCAGACCGCTTGAGGGTGGTTGCGGAGATCGATGCGGTGGCGGCGTGACGCCGATAAAGAATGAGCGGGTCCCTGACGATTTCGAGTCGCCCATCCAGTATCGCGTTCAGCGCTATCCAGAAATCGTGGGGTACGTCTGCCGGAAACGGCAATAGCGTCGCGAGGTAGTCCTTTCTGCACGCCATTGTCGCGCCAATCAAGCAAGGTCTGAAGAACACGGCGGCAAAAGAAAATGCATGCGCCTTCCTGAATTCAAAGTAGGACGCATACAATTGACGCAGGTCCTGGTCGACAATGATCGCGTCCGAGAACACGCAGGCTTTTCTGCGCAGGGCGGATTGCATCATGGATACTTTTTCGGGTAACCAGATATCGTCCTGGTCGGAAAAAAAAATGTGCTCGCCTCGCGCCGACGCGATCGCCCGTTCGAAGTTCTTTACGTATCCGAGGCGACTGGAGTTAAGGACGATTTTTATACGAGGATCGTTTCTTTGCCTTGCTATATCGACCGTCCGGTCGGTCGATGCGTCGTCTGAAATGATGACTTCGTCGGATTCCGAAAGTTGCGCAAGAATGCTGTCGAGCTGCGCGCCGATATAGCGCTCACCTTCGTAGGTCGCCAGGATGACGCTCTGCACGGTCAAGCTACTCGGACCGACCAGCCAATTGAGGCAGGAGTGCGTTCGTCGACCGGGCCGGGTGGGGTAGGAATAGAAGCCGTTGGAAAACCCAAAAGAAGATCAGTTGGAAGCTGACGGGCAGATAGAGCCAAAAATCGGTGAAGAAGCTCAGCAGCGCACACGAAAACAGACAGCCATAAGTCGCCACGTCCAAGAAGCGTCGACGTCGCAGCGCTCGGCGGTATGCGGCGGCGGTGGCGAAACCCAAGACTCCGGTCCAAGCGACTACACCTTTGCCGATGTCGATGTAAACCGGATATATATAGGACGAAGCAGCTGCACTCGTCACCTCCAGGTAGGTCTCATGATTGCTTTGTGGTCTCAACAGTGAGGGTAAAAGGGTCTGCCACATGAAACCGTCGAAAAAAGGAGCCCCCGATTGCGTGATCGTGTTGTCGATATTCAGAGCGTTGAAGTAGCTGTAGGCATATAGCCAGATAAAACTAGTGGGCACCCACATGTAGTCCTGCTGTATACCGAAGATTTCTTTGACGTCGCCGCTGCGCAGAGTTCCCAGCAGGGAAAACGCTCCCAGCGCGGCGGAGAGAGACAGGACCATCGTGAATCGGGAAAGTCGCTTCAACGTGAGACAGCGGATCACGAAAATCTCCACCAGCAGCGTGATAATGTTCTGCCGGGTAACCAGAGTCACGTGCATCACGAGCACGCTCAAAAACCACAGCAGGTAGGAAGTTCGTTTGGTTCTCAAATAAACGTAGAATGCCACGCAGCCGACTGCGTTGGCATATGCCAAGAATGCCCCATACACGCTAGGGATTCCAAAGTCCAGGTAGCGGCTGTCGCCCGTCGTCAACAGCGACAGGAGCGGAACGTAACCGGCAACGGCGATGTTCAGCGCAGCGAACATGTAGAGGCCCATGAACGCCGCGATGACGACTATCTTGAAATTCGGGCGCAAATCGGTGAGATCCCGATGATCGCTTTGAACCGTTGCGAGTCGAGTCAAATCTTCTGGGTTTGCGCTCACACATCCAAACAGCCAGGCGAATATGGTCGCCAGCAGAAGTTCATAGGTGGCCACATTCATCGGCCGCGAATATTTGGATAGAGGAACGACTGAAAAGCTCAGTATCATCATCCAGGGAACGAGATACGCTACCGATGGGTGCAGATAGTCGAATTTGTAGAGACGCGCGCAGATAGCGACGTAAACGAAGCAGGCAAGCACAACCAGAGCCGTCGTATCCTGAAAATAGACCGACGCATTGATGACGGCTATCGCCCCCAGCGCGGTGACGAGGAGGCGTTTCAATGTATTCCGTTGCATGGATTGGCTCGATAATTGTCGTGCGCAGTGCAATGTGACCACTATAGCATTGGCCCTGAAAAGCATCGCTGCTTACCCGGGCTGAACTTCCCGCGGGGTTACTCACTATGAAGAAATTGCCGTTTTTCATGTTCGGTCTTGCAGTTCTCGTTTGCGCGAGACTGACGAGCGCCGACAGTTTGCTAGTCCCCGCCAAACTCCAAATCCTCGTGCGGGTCAAGCAGGGCACGGAATATACGATCGTCCCGGTGTCCCCGGGGTTGGATCGAAGTTCGGTCGAAACCGCGCTTTACTACGTACTCGCGTTGCCGAGGGACGTGAACGGCAATACAATACTAGGGATGGTACCGCTGATTGCGCCCGCACGGTCCGGTCCGTTGACGGCAGTACCCAGCAACCTCGGATTCGTCTGGCCGGCCGCCGACGCGGGCGATGGCCGCGCGTCGATAGTACGAGTACGACGGCAGATCCTGGGTGTGGAAACCGGCGCTGCGACCACATTTGTCGCGGCAGGGGACGCCCTCCACCGTCAGGAGGCCCTGAAAGGCTACACAGTTGACGGTATTCTAGGTAGCGCATTTCCACGCTTCTCCGCAAGCGAGTTGCTTGTGCCGATTTCGTATGGAGGGATTACGGTCAAATCTAACGCCAACGCCGGCGGTGCAGTTTGGGAGTGGTGGGCCATGGGCAAACAATTCATCGACGACTACGATTATGGCCGCCAACTGTCCATGGCCATTTACACCCCCGATGGGCGGGCGCTGCAAGAGACCGGAGACAACTACGGTTCCGCCGGCATTCCTCTTTACGAGAGGCATCCGTCGCCGACGGAGTACGTGCGGAATTCCGTGAATCACCAATCCTCTCGGGCCATCCCGCTCGATTGGACTCCGGATACCTGGTCCGGAAGCAAAGACAACCCGGTGGCATACCTCAATGCGCGTCTCGGCAAGGAGTTGACCATCGATTGGCTCGGGCCGGACAAGGTCGATCGACACTGGCCCGTTGCAGTTTACGAAAGCATCTACGAAGGGCCACCATTTGCGGTGGCCGTGGTGGAGGCGCCAACCGCCTATCTGACCGCCGAATTCAATACCTATTACCAGTACGACCCGAAATCGGACACCCTGAGTCCCGTGACCGCCTATCACACCAAAGTAAATCTCTCAGGCGGTGAGGCGAGCGGCCTAATCATCGCGACGGGATCCGGGCCCAATGCGACGGCCATGGGTGTCTATATTTCGGATCCGAATGCGGGTCTCGTGCTTTACGATAATTCCGGCCCGGACGGTGGGCATTACGGCTCGAGCTTTTCGAAATGGAGCGTCATTTATCGGAGCCAGGTGTCGACCGTTTGGAAGTTTCGCACGTGGATTGCCACCGACAGCGTGCAAAATGTCCAGAAGCAATTTCATCAGCTTTATGTTTGGGGCGTAACTTCTCGCGATCCGAGCCGACCGTCGGTGTCCGCGGTGCTAGCGCCCGTTCCGTCTACCGGCGCCACGGGAAATTAATTTCGGCAAGAAACGCAGCAGCCTGTACTGGAAGAGCAGGAACTGAATCAGAGGATTTTCGCCCGTATCGAGTTGGATCTGCCACGACTCACACAATACCTGACCAAGGTTCCGGTTCGATAACCCGCGCACTCCGAACTCTCCGGCCACGAAATCAGCCGCTACGACGTTGACATCCGCCGCCGTGCAAACCTGTTTGATGAAAAGACCATCGGCGACGGTCGGGTATCGAAGCGAGTAATAGCCAAACCGGTCATGAAGCGATTTCTTGAAAAGCATGCCTACGCTGTGCGAGGTTACCATGGCGGCGTGGCCCAGCCAGGCATTGCGCCGCCGGAAGCCGCGCCGAATCTTGCCTCCCGAACTGACCGCGACCGCTGCAATTATGACATCCGCCAAGGAGGCGCGAATGGTCTGTTTGAAGCTCGCGATTGCGGTAGGGTGAAGAATGTCATCCGCCCCCACGACGAGGTAGAACTCGCCGCTCGAGAGCCGGATTCCCTTGTTGAGCGCATCATACAATCCATGATCGGATTCACTGAACGCCGAAGTCACGATATCCCTGTTCGATGCGATCAAGTCCCATGTCCCGTCTGTCGAACCTCCGTCCATAACCAAGAACTCGAACGACGTATCCGTTTGTTCGCGCAGCGAGTTGATCAAGCGGGACAAATCGTTCGCGCAATTGAGTGTCGCGCAAATGACCGAGATCGACGTGAAGTCGCGCTCTGGTGCAGTCAACACCGGCTGGCTAAGGTCAACGAGCAAAACTTTTGCTTAACACGAGAAGCGCCGACAACACCAGACCCAGCATCAATCCCAGCAGCGTCACCAGCAAGCGGGACGGCGACGAGGGAGACTCCGGCGGCTGCGCGGGATCGATGACTTTCAATGCGTATTCGTCCCGGCCCTTAGCGATCATTTCCTTGTTTACTTCGTCCTTCAATATGGAAAATATGGCCGCCTTCGCCTCGATGATGTTCGTGCGCGCCGCCTCTTGATTCAGATAGGCAATGTTGCGCTCCGACTCCTTTATGGCTTTGTCCCGCAGATAAATATTTGTGGTTATCACCAACTCGTTCGCCCACTTGGACGCAATCGCAGGGTCTCGCCACGTAATGCGAAGTGTCGTGAGTCCCGTCACCTTGTCAGGTTTCACATCCCGTATCTTCTTGAATGCTTGGTTGCCCATCCAAAGCGTCGGAATTCTCTTGGCATCCGTCGTTTTCCACCTCTTCGAAGCGTCGTCCCAGAGCGTCGGGAACAACAACGGCAACAAATTGTTTTCTCGTATATACGCTTCGGTGATCAGTTGCGACTGCAGCGTGGCGAGCGACTCATCCTTGTTATTGCCGCCGCGCCCGGACAGCGATACCCCCGCCATCGACGCGAGTTCGCCGTATTGGGACGCCAACGCACCGAGCCCTCCCACCGCGCCCGTTGGCGAATCGGTTACGGGCGACAGCAAAATCTCCGCGCGATACTTTGTCGGGTTGATCGTTCCCGCGACTGCCCCGAGCAGCGCGAAGAAGAACAGGATCCCTAGAATGGCCCAGCGGGCTCTCCATGCGCGCCAAAGCAGTTCGCCAAGTCCTATTTCGCTGTCGGGCTCATCATAGCCTGTGGAACCCTGTTTCATAAAGTAAAGTCCGCCATGGCAAAAACGCGCCACAATAATGAGTGTTTAGACCAATTGCCAGCCATTGTCGGCTTATTGAGTTACGATGCGAATTGTAGCTGGCCCGGCAATTTGAGCAGCGGCCTTCGATCGACGCCCGCCGGCGCTAAACATTCGTCGCCCTGGACTGTCGGAAGGGGGGTACGTCATCTGAGCGGATGGAACTCAGATTAGCGGGTCTTCATGCGGAAGCTTTGGCGCGCCAGCGCTATCTTAGGTACCCTGTTCTAATCGGCGTCCGGATGCGGGAAGCCTTCGATAAACTTGTACTTGATGATTGCAACAGGAGGGCACGGGTGCAGAAGAAGTTGATTTTGCTGGAGCTCAACGAAGTCCCCTATCGGGTCATCGACAGCTACTGCAATCGACGCCCAATGTCGACGCTTGCAAGTATGCTGCAAAAGTCTCGCCAGTACACGAGCGTGACGGACGACCAGCTGGCATTGGATCCCTGGATTAGCTGGTCTACACTGCATCGCGGCGTCAACGATGAAGTTCATGGCATCCTTCACCTCGGCCAGGTCATAGACTCCACTGATGCCGCTTTCCCGCCGATCTGGCGGCTGTTGCGGAAGCGCGGCCTGAAAGTCGGCGTCTTCGGTTCGCTTCATAGCAGCAACATTCCGCCGGACGCCTCCGAATACAGCTTTTATTTACCGGACTATTTTGACAGCGGTTTGGCTGCTTACCCTGTCTCCCTGTTGCCGTTTCAGAAGCTAAGTTTGAGCATGACGCGCCAATCCGCGCGAAATGTTTCCCGCAGCATCCCCTTCCGCTCAGCCCTCAAGTTTGCGTTGAACGCCCCGAAGCTTGGTCTGCGAATGGCAACCGTCTACGGCATGGCCATGCAGCTCGTTCGGGAGGCCTTCAACGCCCGGCTGCGGATTCGTCGCCGGGTCTACCAGCCGCTGATAATGATGGATTTGTTCATCAAGCAACTTACCGAAAAAAAGCCGGAATTTGCCAGTTTTTACACTAACCACGTCGCAGCGGCCATGCATCGGTATTGGGCAGCGTCGTTTCCCGAAGACTATGGGTCCGACCGATTGGACGACGCGTGGGTGAGTCGCTACAAAGATGAAATCTGGTTTGCGATGGACAAGCTCGATGCGATGCTGCGTCAACTCAAACGATTCGTGGACAGGAATCCCGAATACTCCTTGATCGCCGCTGGCAGTATGGGTCAAGCGGCGATTCCGGCCAAAAAAACATACGATTTCCTAACCATAACGGACACGAATCGATTCATGCAGGCGTTGGGAGCGCCGCCTGGCGGATGGCAGTCCCGCCCCGCGATGGTTCCTTGCAATTGCGTCGTCGTGGCGGATCAATATCGGGCGGCGGTTTTGAAGAATATTCAAACCTTGTCGATCGGAGGCCAAACCATCAAGAGAGACCAAAAGCCCGTGGGTCCGCTGAGCTTCGACGAGCGTCACCACGGTGACTTTCAGTTTTTCGTTCAGTTTGACAGCTTTCGAGGCGGCGATACTGCGACCATCGCAGGCAAAGCTCACAAATTGACTGATGTTGGCTTGGGCCTCATGGCGCATGAAGACGGCGTCAATTGCACGGCGCAGCATGTGCCGGAAGGGGCCGTGTTCGTATATCCCTCGGCTCAGCACGAGAAGGTATCATCGGTGAGAAAGACTGTCTCGACCCTCGACGTGGCTCCCAGTATCATGGAGTTCTTCGGGATTGAAAAGCCTCCCTACATGCGCGGGACTTCATCCATCGATCTCGAGCGCCCTGTGTCCGGATAGGGCACTGAACGATCATATCCAGCCGAGGAGCGCGGCAACCAGTAGGATGACGTTGTCGGATAGGCGGCGCCTTCCTCCCGCTAGGCAGAAGCGGGCCATTTGAAGCTTGCGCGCGGCGCTTGGCGGCCGGCCCAGTGTTCTGTTCCATTCCGTGATGAGCGAGTCGCGGGGAGCCGCCAAAGCGCAAATGCTCGCGATTGCCGAGAGTTGGCGCCGGTACCATCCGTCTTTAAGGAGCCCCAGACGCCTTTTTACGCCTTGCAGACTGAGGCGGGCGCCGGTGTCGTTACTCCGATGCTGTCGATAACGCATCATCGATCGTTCATCGAAATACCAGGTTTTCTTCCACGATCGGGCAAGGGCATAGATCGTCCAATCGTGATAGTGAATCGACGATAGAGACGCTGGCTGCTCGGCAAAAAAGCGGGTTAACTGACGAAAAAACGCAGCACTCAGCACGAATGTGCACCCTTGCCCGGCGCCCTCGAACAGGAAATCTGAACGCGTAGCGGTGCTAACCTGCCGTAACGCGACTTCGCTCCCATCGCTCCAAAAGGCTGTTACCGCGGAGGAGTAGCCGGCGGCCCCTGAATCGGCTAGTAAGCGGCAGCCACGAGCGATTTTCTCCTTCTCCCAAATGTCGTCTTGGTCGGCTAGAGCTATAAAGTCGTGGTCTTGCAGGGGAGCATTGCGCATCAACCAAAAGAAATTCTTAGAGGCGGATCCGGTCGGGAACGGTGGTGAAAGCATTCGGACGCGGCGATCTTGCAAGAATTTCCCTATTTCAACCAGGGTAGCGTCCGTGGAGCCGTCATCGCTGATTACCAACTCAATATTTGCGTTTTCCTGACCCAAAATCGTAGTGATTTGCTCTACGATCCAATCGCAACCGTTGCGGGCGGCCAATAACACTAAGACCTTAGGCAGGGCAAGTACTTCAGGTCTCGCAAATGTTGCGTCCCTATGTTGCATTTACGGTACTAACCAGGACGCGGACGCGTAATTTTTGCGACGTATGCACGCACTTCTTTCGCGGAATTAACCATTCGTCATGCGGCCGGCCCTTGAATACAGGTTAGGCTAAAATCAGTGTCAACCGAGATGTAGATCCCACGTTCGATACAAGTTGTTGTTTTTTTTGATGTGATGAATGGTCAATCAGTGGTAACGCTGCGCGTACTTATATATTCTGCACGATATTGGGGCATTGTGGAGCGATTCTTGCTGAATGTGACCAGTCACTAACTATTATCAAGGATGGGTGGAATGTCCAAAGGCTACGCCGGCCTCTCAAAACGACGAGTAGAGTCAGAAACTGGTGTTTTGCAGGATGAATCGAGTTCGGCCGACTCATGGAGTGATTCGACGTCAATTCGCTATGGTGCCTTCCACATCGTCGAAGTCGATCGTCGCACCCCGGAGCGTTTCGATTTCTCTATTTTTGCGCCCATATCGGCGCGAAAATATGGGGTTTACGGTGCGTTTAAAAGGGTTTTTGACGTCATGGGAGCGATTCTCGGATTGGTCCTTTTGTCACCGCTGATCATCGGCATCGTTGCCGTCTCATTCACTTCGGGAGGATCACCCCTTTTCCGCCACCGCAGAGTGGGAAAGGATGGGGTTTTCTTCGACTGCCTGAAGTTTAGAACGATGGTCCCCAATGCGAACCAGGTCCTACAGGCGTTGTTGGATAGCGATCGCCAAATTAAGGAGGAGTGGCTGAGAGATCATAAGCTTAAGGACGATCCGCGCGTCACGCGCCTGGGTCGATTTCTCCGCAGGACCAGCCTCGATGAGCTACCGCAATTGTGGAATGTCTTGCGGGGCGAAATGAGTCTGGTGGGGCCGAGGCCCGTTGTGCCGGAGGAGTTGCGCAGATACGGTAACAAGGTCGGGGTGTTCTTGTCGGCGTTGCCCGGCTTGACTGGCCTATGGCAAGTGTCTGGCCGGAACGATACGGACTATCGCCGTCGAGTAGCACTCGACGTTTGTTACGTTCGCTCACGCAGCCTGCTTTTGGATATCTATATCTTATTCAAGACCTTGCCGGCGGTGTTCGCGAAGAGCGGAGCTTATTGATCGGTTGGTCGCCTCTTAATGGGGACTGGCCTAGGCCTCCGACTCCCATTCGCGGCTGGACTAGCGAGCGCGCTACGTACCGGCGGGCTCGTGATGCGGATTCGCGTTAACCCGGCTAGTTCGTTTCATTTACGTCATATCCACCAGCTATCATCTGGACCCGAATGCTTTGACTACCGGGGGTGCGCACGTGGAGGACGAATTGTGTAAGACGGCCTTGATTACAGGTATCACCGGTCAGGACGGGGCTTATTTAGCGGAATTGCTCCTCGAAAAGGGGTACAGCGTGCATGGCGTCAAACGCCGTGCGTCCTCCTTCAACACCGACCGCATCGACCACCTCTACCAGGATCCGCACGAGCGAAACGTGCGCCTCAAGCTGCACTATGGGGACTTGACCGACTCCACGAACCTGATCCGCATCATCCAAGAGGTGCAGCCCGACGAAATCTACAACTTGGCCGCGCAAAGCCACGTGGCGGTTTCGTTCGAGACGCCGGAATACACGGCGAATTCCGACGCGGTCGGCACGCTCCGGGTGCTCGAGGCCATTCGCATACTGGGTCTGGACAAGAAAACGCGGTTCTACCAGGCCTCGACCTCGGAAATGTTCGGCAAAGTCCAGGAGATCCCGCAGCGCGAGACCACCCCGTTCTATCCCCGCTCACCCTACGGGGCCGCCAAGGTCTATGCCTATTGGATCACGGTGAATTATCGGGAGGCCTATGGCCTGTTTGCCTGCAATGGGATACTTTTCAACCACGAATCGCCCCTTCGCGGCGAGACGTTCGTGTCCCGCAAGATCACCCGGGCGCTGACTCGTATCCATGTTGGGCTGCAGGAAAATCTGTACTTGGGCAACCTGGATTCGCGGCGCGACTGGGGTCATGCCCGGGACTATGTCCGGGCCCAATGGCTGATGCTGCAGCAGGATATCCCGGAGGATTTCGTCATCGCCACGGGCAAGCAGTACTCGGTTCGAGACTTCGTCGCCGCCGCCGGCACCCGCCTCGGGATGCAAATCGAGTGGCAGGGCGAGGGGCTCGGCGAGGTGGGCGTAGACCGGGTCTCGGGACGTACCCTGGTGCGGGTGGATCCGCGGTATTTCCGGCCGACGGAAGTCGAGACCTTGTTGGGCGATGCCACCAAGGCCAAGGAAAAACTAGGCTGGGAGGCGGAGGTCACCTTCCCCGAACTGGTCACCGACATGGTCGACTCGGACCTGGAGGTGGCCAAGCGGGATGCCATGGTGGCCAAGGAAGGGTACAAAGTGTATAGCCACCACGAGTAGGCCGCCGTGACGTTAAGCCAAGAGTCGAAGATTTACGTGGCGGGCCATCGGGGCCTGGTTGGAGCGGCCGTCGTCCGGGCGCTCGAGCAGCAGGGCTACCGGAATCTGGTCGTCCGAACCCATCACGAGCTCGACTTGACCGAGCAGTCGGCGGTGCGGAACTTCTTCGATCGCGAACGGCCGCAAGTGGTCGTCATGGCGGCGGCTCGCGTGGGCGGCATTCAAGCCAACAATACCCGTCCCGGGGAGTTTATCCGGGACAACTTGCTGATGCAGGACAATGTCATCGACGCCGCTTACCGCGCCGGCGTGGCCAAGTTCGTGTTCTTGGGCTCCAGTTGCATTTACCCCAAGCTGGCGCCGCAGCCCATCAAGGAGGAGTACCTTCTGACGGGTGCGCTGGAACCCACCAACGAGTGGTATGCCATTGCCAAGATCGCGGGCTTGAAAATGTGCCAGGCCTACCGGCGCCAGTACGGCTTCAACGCCATCTCGTTGATGCCGACCAATCTGTACGGGCCCGGGGATAACTTCGATTTGCAGAATTCGCATGTGTTGCCGGCGCTGATTCGGCGCTTCCACGAGGCGGCCTTGCGCGGCGATGCCACCTTGTCCATCTGGGGCACGGGCACCCCGCGGCGGGAGTTCCTGCATGTGGACGACCTGGCGGATGCGGTGGTGTATCTGCTGAAGACTTACGAGCAGGAGGCCTTCGTCAACGTCGGTTGGGGCGAGGATGTGACCATCAAGGAGCTGGCGGAAATGGTCGCGTCGGTCGCCGGATTCAAGGGCCGCCTGGTGTTCGATTCGACCAAGCCCGACGGCACGCCGCGCAAGCTCCTGGATACCTCGCGGTTGACCGCGCTCGGCTGGAAGCCGACGATTACCCTGAAATCCGGCATCGAGCAGACCTACGCCTGGTTCAAGGAGCACGTCGCGGATGCCCGGTTGATTGCGTGACGAATTACCAGGACTGTGCGCAGCTCCTTAGGCTACTGTCTGCGGTCGGGCAGTCAATGCCGGCAATTCGGGAAAGAACTTGAGCAACGGAACGATTCTGGTGACCGGCGGCGCCGGCTACATCGGCAGCCACGTGGTCAAACAGCTGGGCGAAGCCGGCGAGCGCGTCGTGGTGCTCGACAACTTGAGCAAGGGTTATCGAGACGCGGTGACCGCCGGCGAATTGGTGGTGGGCGATGTGGGCGATTTCGCCCTCGTGTCGCGCCTCTTGGCCGAGCACGAGGTCGATACGGTGATGCATTTCGCGGCATTCACCATCGTCCCGGAGTCGGTCGCGCTGCCGCTGAAATACTACGGGAACAACACCAGTTCGACGCGCAGCCTCTTGCAGGCGTGCATCGACAACCAGGTCAAGAACTTCGTCTTTTCCTCGACCGCCGCGGTCTACGGCATGCCCGAGGAGGGCTATGCCAGCGAGGAGTCGCCGACGCGCCCCATCAACCCGTATGGCACGTCCAAGCTCATGAGCGAATGGATGCTGCGGGACGTGGCGGCGGTCAACCCGCTGCGCTACGTGGCGCTGCGCTATTTCAACGTGGCCGGATCCGATCCCGAAGGTCGCATCGGCCAGGCCACGCGGGGGGCGACGCTGCTGACCAAAGTCGCCTGCGAGGCCATGGTGGGCAAGCGCCCGCATGTCTCGGTGTTCGGTTCCGACTATCCGACCCCGGACGGCACCGGGGTGCGCGATTATCTGCATGTCGTCGACTTGGCGTCGGCACACCTGCGGGCGTTGGCCTATCTGCGAGCGGCCGGCAAGTCGGTGACGCTCAATGTCGGCTATGGCCATGGCTATTCGGTACGCGAGGTTCTGCGCATGGTGGAGACCGTCGCCGGCAAGCCGCTGGTGATACGCGAGGAGGCCCGACGCGCCGGCGATCCGGCGTACCTGGTGTCGCGGGCCGAACGCATCCGCACCGAATTGGGGTGGGAACCGCGATACGACGACCTGCATGCCATCGTTGCCAGCGCCTTGGCCTGGGAGCGAAAGCTGCAGAGAGACCCCTGGGTACTGGCCTGAAGCCGCTAGGTTTTCGGATAATTTTCTTAGTCAAATCAGAATATTACGGATGAAAATCACCATATTCGGTTCCGGTTACGTGGGTCTGGTCACAGGTGCCTGTCTGGCTGACGCCGGCAATCACGTGGTGTGCGTCGACGTGGACGCGCGGAAAGTGGAGATGCTGAAGCGCGGCGAGCTGCCCATCCACGAGCCGGGCCTGGACGCGGTGGTGAAGCGCAACTTCGATGCCGGACGGCTGAGCTTCACCACCGATGCCAAAGAGGGCGTGGAGCATGGCTTGTTCCAGCTCATCGCCGTGGGTACCCCGCCCGATGAAGATGGATCCGCCGATTTGCGTTACGTGCTGGCTGTGGCGCGCACCATCGGCGAACACATGGAGGAGTACAAGGTGGTCATCACCAAGTCGACGGTCCCGGTGGGTACGGCCGACAAGGTTCGCGATGCCGTGCGCCAGTCCCTGGCGGCACGCCAGGTGAGCGTCGACTACGACACGGTCTCGAATCCCGAATTCTTGAAGGAAGGCGCGGCCATCGACGATTTCATGAAGCCGGATCGCGTCGTGGTGGGTACCGACAGCGAGCGCGCCACCGAACTCTTGCGGGCCTTATACCAGCCCTTTACCCGCAATCACGACCGCATGATCGTCATGGACGTGCGCTCCGCGGAACTGACCAAGTACGCCGCGAACGCCATGCTGGCCACGAAGATCAGCTTCATCAACGAGCTGGCGAACCTGGCGGCGCATTTTGGGGCGGATATCGAGGCGGTGCGCATCGGCATCGGCTCGGACCCCCGTATCGGCTACTCCTTCATCTATCCGGGCGTGGGCTATGGCGGCTCGTGTTTCCCCAAGGACGTTCAGGCGCTGAAGCGTTCCGCCGACGAGGTGGGGTACGAGGCCAGCATCTTAGGCGCGGTCGAGACCGTCAACAACCGCCAGAAGCAGTTCCTGTTCAACAAGATCAAGGCTCATTTCAACGATCTGCGCGGGAAAACCTTTGCGGTGTGGGGCCTGGCGTTCAAACCGAACACCGATGACATGCGCGAGGCGCCGAGCCGGGTGCTCATCGAGGCGTTGTGGTCGGCGGGCGCCAAGGTGCATGCTTACGATCCGGTGGCCATGCCCGAATGCGCTCGAATCTACGGTGAGCGGGCGGATCTGGTGTTCTGCAAGACCAGTCCGGAGGCGTTGCAAGACGCCGATGCGCTGGTCATCGTGACCGAGTGGCAGGAGTTTCGCAGCCCCGATTTCGATTTCCTCAAGAGCGCGCTGCGCTCGCCGGTGATTTTCGACGGCCGGAATCTCTACGATCCGGCTCATATGGCCCAAAGCGGCTTCAGCTACTATGCCGTCGGCCGCGGCCTGCGCTGACCCGAGGTTTTTGTGACCAGCATTTTTCCAGTGATTTTGTCGGGCGGGGCGGGGACGCGTCTGTGGCCGCTGTCGCGCGAGATGTACCCGAAGCAGCTGCTGGCACTCACCAGCAACTTCACCATGCTGCAGGAGACCGTGACCCGGTTGGCGGGGGTGAGCGAGGCCCGGCCGCCGATCGTGGTGTGCAACGAGGCCCATCGCTTCACGGTGGCGGAACAGGTGCGGGCGCTGGGCGTCGAGCCCACCGCCATCCTGCTGGAGCCTGCCGGCCGCAATACCGCGCCGGCCGTTGCGCTCGCGGCCCTCAAAGCGCAAGAACTGGACGCTGACGCCATCATCGTGGTGGCTCCCGCCGACCATGTGATTCGCGACGCCCGGGCTTTCCAGCAGGCCGCCAACGTGGCGGTGGCCGAGGCCGCCCGGGGCAAGCTGGTGACGTTCGGCATCGTCGCGCACGCGCCTGAAACCGGTTACGGCTACATCCGCCGTGGCGAGGGCGAGGGCCCGACCTTCCCGGTGGCTCAGTTCATCGAAAAGCCGCCCTTGGACGTGGCCCGGCAATTCGTCGAGTCGGGCGACTATTACTGGAACAGCGGCATGTTCGTCTTCCAGGCGAGCCGCTACCTGGCGGAGCTTGGAAAGTTCGCCCCGGACATCCTCGAGGCCTCCACGGCGGCCTATCGTGCCGCCCGGGCGGACCTGGATTTCGTACGCATCGACAAGGCCGCCTTCGACCGGTGCCGCAGCGAATCCATCGACTATGCGGTGATGGAGAAGACCCACGATGCCGTCGTGCTGCCGCTCGATGCCGGCTGGAGCGATGTGGGCTCGTGGTCCTCGCTGTTCGACGCGTTGCCGTCCGACGAGGACGGCAACGTGCTGCAGGGCGATGTATTGGTGCACGACACCCACGACTGCTACGTGCACTCGAGCAGCCGCTTGGTGACCGCCGTCGGCATGGACGATCACATCATCGTCGAGACCAAGGACGCCGTCTTGGTCGCGCCCAAGGGTCGTGTGCAGGACGTGAAGGAGCTGGTCTCGATGCTGCGCAAGTCGGGGCGCAGCGAGTCGGCCTGGCACCGCGAGGTGTACCGTCCGTGGGGCAGCTACGACAGCCTCGACCACGGCGAGCGTTTTCAGGTCAAGCGTCTGATATTGAAGCCGGGGGCGATGCTGTCCCTGCAGATGCACCATCACCGCGCCGAACATTGGATCGTGGTGCAGGGCACGGCGCGCGTGACCTGCGGCGAGAAGATCTTTTTGCTGTCGGAGAACGAGTCCACCTACGTTCCCGTCGGTGCCACGCACCGCATCGAGAACCCCGGCAAGGTGGCCCTGCACATCGTCGAGGTGCGTTCGGGAACTTACATGGGGGAGGACGACATCGTGCGTTTCGAGGACAATTACGGCCGCGAAGGGACCCACAATTGAACCCGATCACCTGCTTCAAAGCCTATGACTTGCGGGGGCGAATTCCCACCGAGCTGAACGACGAGGTGGCGTATCGCGTGGGCCGCGGCTACGCGCAATTCTTAAACCCCGCGCGCGTCGTGGTGGGCCGCGACATCCGGCTCTCGAGCGCCAGTCTCACCGATGCGCTGTGCCGTGGGTTGACGGACAGCGGTGTGGATGTCTACGACATCGGCATCTGCGGCACGGAAGGGGTGTATTTCGCGACTTTCGACGGAGGTTACGACGGCGGCATCATGGTCACCGCCAGCCACAACCCCCCGGACTACAACGGCATGAAGTTCGTGCGGGAGCAGTCGAAACCCATCAGCGGCGACAACGGGCTGCAAGAGATCCGAGCCTTCGCGGAGCGTGCGCAATTCCCGCCGCCTGAGCGCGTCGGCGTTCGCCGCAGCGTCGATACCATGCAGGCGTACATCGCCCATCTGTTGTCCTATGTGGATGTCAGCAAACTAAAGCCGCTGAAGATCGTGGTGAATGCAGGCAACGGCGGCGCCGGACTCATCGTCGATCAGTTGGAGCCGCATCTGCCGTTCCAATTCATCAAGGTGCATCATGAGCCCGACGGTCATTTTCCGAACGGCATCCCCAATCCCATGCTGGAGGAGAACCGCGCCTCCACCATCGAGGCGATTCGCGCCCACAAGGCGGATCTCGGCATCGCCTGGGATGGCGATTTCGACCGCTGCTTTCTGTTCGATGAGAGCGGCGGGTTCATCGAAGGCTATTACATCGTCGGCCTGCTGGCATCGGCGCTGCTCAAGGGCGAGCCCGGCGGCAAAGTCGTCCACGATCCACGGCTGACCTGGAACACGATCGAGATCGTCGAGGCCTTAGGGGGCGAGGCGGTGCTGTCGAAGTCCGGCCACGCCTTCATCAAGCAGCGCATGCGCGAGGTCGATGCCGTCTACGGCGGCGAGATGAGCGCGCATCATTATTTCCGGCGTTTCGCCTATTGCGACAGCGGCATGATTCCGTGGCTGCTCCTGACGCAGATCTTGAGCGAGTCGGGCGAGCCCATGTCCCAGTTGGTGGGTGCCCGCATCGCGCTCTATCCCGTCAGCGGCGAACTCAACTATCGGGTGCCGGATGCCAAGGCCACCATCGCGGCGTTCGAGGCCCAGTACGGCCCCCAGGCGCTCAAGGTCGACCGCACCGACGGCATTTCGTACGAATTCGCGGATTGGCGCTTCAACCTGCGGACCTCGAACACCGAGCCGCTGATTCGGCTGAACGTGGAAGCGCGCGGTTCCGAGAAGTTGATGCGCGCCAAGACCGCCGAACTCTTCGCCCTCTTGAAGTCGCACGGCGCGGTTCCGGCGGATCACTGATCCGATGGCATAGCATGCCTCTTCCCGTCCCCAAGTTGAGCGTCGTCATTCCGGTCTACAACGAGGAGCAGGTGCTGCCGTCGCTGTTCGCGCGCCTGTATCCCGCGCTGGATGCGCTCGGGATCTCCTACGAGTGCGTATTCGTCAACGACGGCAGCAAGGACCGGTCGGTGGCGCTGCTGCGTCAGCAGTTCCAGCGCCGTCCCCGACATACGCGCGTCGTCTTGTTCCACGCGAATTTCGGGCAGCATTCCGCCGTCATGGCGGGGCTGTCGTATTCGCGCGGCGACTACGTGGTGACGCTGGATGCCGACTTGCAGAATCCGCCCGAGGAGATCGGCAAGCTGGTGAGCATGCTGGACCAGGGCTACGACTACGTCGGGACGATCCGGCAGCAGCGGCAGGACTATTGGTGGCGGCGTTTCCTGTCCAGGGGCATGAACCGGCTGCGCGAGCGCATCACGCCGGTGCGCATCACCGATCAGGGCTGCATGATGCGGGGCTATTCGCGCTCCGTGGTGACGGCGCTCAACCAGACGCGCGAGATCAATACCTTCATTCCGGCGCTCGCGTCGCTGTACGCGATGAACCCGATCGAAGTGCCCATCACCCATGAGGAACGGTATGCCGGTCAGTCGAAGTACTCGCTGTACAGCTTGATTCGCCTGAACTTCGATCTCATCACCGGTTTCTCGGTGGTGCCCCTGCAGTTGTTCTCCATGATCGGCATGGCCGTGTCGACCTTGTCGGCCCTGCTGGTCGTCTACCTGTTCGTACGCCGCATCGTGATGGGGCCGGAGGCCGAGGGCGTGTTCACGTTGTTCGGCGTCGTGTTCTTCTTCATCGGGCTGGCGCTGTTCGGGATCGGCTTGCTCGGCGAATATGTGGGCCGCATCTATGCGCAGGTGCGGGAGCGGCCGCGCTACATCGTCGAAGCGGTATTGGAAGCACACGACGATGGGGCATTGGAGGCGGGCGACGCCTCCCCCCTGCTCGCCGCGGCGGCGATAACCGATCCCGGCCAGGCGATCGCTCGGTGACCCGGGCGGTGGTGTTTGCCTACAGCGAAGTCGGCGTTCGCTGCGTCCGTGAACTGCTGTCGCAGGGCGTCGAGATCGCCATTCTGTTCACCCATGCGGACGATCCGGGCGAGAGCCAGTGGTTCGGCAGCGTCGCCGAACTCGGGCGCGAGCAGGGATTGCGCGTCGAAACGCCGCAGGATCCCAACCGCCCGGAATGGGTGGCCGAGGGACGCCGCGCGGACCCGGATTTCCTGTTCTCCTTTTACTACCGCTACCTGCTCAAAGCGCCGTGGCTCGACGTGCCGCGCCGGGGGGCGCTCAACATGCACGGGTCGCTGCTGCCTAAATACCGCGGCCGGGCGCCGGTGCATTGGGCCATCATTCACGGGGAACCCTGCACCGGCGCGAGCTTGCACTACATGCTGGAAAAACCCGACGCCGGCGCCCTGGTGGATCAGCAGGCGGTGCCCATCCTGGAGAACGACACGGCGCTCACGGTGTCCTTGAAAGTGGCCGATGCGGCCCAGCAGGTGCTGCACCGCAGCCTGCCCAAGTTGATCGCCGGCACGGCCGAGGCACGTCCCTTGGATCTCGCGCACGGCTCGTACTTCGGCCGGCGCCGTCCCGAGGATGGCCGCATCGATTGGCGTCAGGGGGCGCGCGCCGTGCACGACCTGGTACGCGCCGTCGCGCCGCCGTTTCCGGGCGCCTTTACCGACGTGAACGGGTGTAGGCTTGCGATCCTGGAAACGCGGGTGGACGGCGAGCCGGCGCGCCATGCGGCCGCTGCCCCGTGCCTGTACGCGATGGACGGCGCGTGGTATGCCGATTGCGTCGACGGGCGGCGCCTCAAAATTTTGCAGCTGGCGATGGACGATCGGCCCGTCGCGCCGAACTCGGCTCCGGCGTCCTTGTCGAAACAGCCGCTCGCTCTGATCTGATTGCTCGTTTAGGGGTTTAACTTGAAAAACGTTCTCATTCTCGGCGTCAATGGATTCATCGGCCATCACTTGAGCAAGTTCATTCTTGCGAACACCGATTGGAACATTTACGGCATGGATCTGCAGTCCGAGCGGGTGAGCACGCTCTTGAGCAACCCCCGGTTCCACTTCGTGGAAGGCGACATCACGATCAATCTCGAGTGGGTGGAATATCACGTGCGCAAGTGCGACGTGGTGCTGCCGCTGGTCGCGATCGCGACGCCGGCGACCTATGTGCGCGAGCCGCTGCGGGTGTTCGAACTCGATTTCGAAGCCAACCTGCCCATCATCCGGCACTGCGTGAAATACAAGAAGCGGGTGGTGTTCCCGTCCACCTCCGAAGTGTACGGCGCGAGCCGCGACAAGGAATTCGATTCGGATACCACCGAATTGGTCTTGGGGCCGATTCACAAGCAGCGCTGGATCTATTCCTGCGTGAAGCAGCTGCTCGACCGCATCATCTATGCCTACGGCCAGCAGGGTCTGCAGTTCACCTTGTTCCGGCCGTTCAATTGGATCGGTTCCGGACTCGACAGCATGGACGATCCGAAGGAGGGCAGCTCGCGGGTGCTGACGCAATTCCTGGGACACATCGTCCGCGGCGAGCCCATCAAGCTGGTCGACGGCGGCAGGCAAACGCGCGCCTTCACCTTCATCGACGATGCGGTCGATTGCCTGACGCGCGTCATCGACAACAAGGACGGCATCGCCGACGGCAAGATCTACAACATCGGCAATCCGCACAATTCCTATTCGATCCGGGAGCTTGCGAACATGATGTTGGAGATCGCGCTGTCGCGGCCCGAGTATGCCCCCACCGCAAAACACACCAGGCTGCTCGATATTTCGGCCTTGGATTACTACGGCAAGGGCTACGCCGACATTCCGGCGCGCCTGCCGTCGATCAAGAACACGACGGCCGAATTGGGCTGGACGCCGAAGACGGACATGCGCGCGGCGCTCAAGGCCATCTTCGATTCGTACGCTCACGCGCTGCCGTCGGCGTCGGCATTGTTGTCGAGCCATGCTTGAAGGAGCGCGCATCGGCCTGAAGGTCGATGTCGATACCCTGCGCGGCACGCGCGAAGGGGTTCCGCGGCTCGCCGCCCTCTTGAAGAAGCACGGCGCCGATGCCACGTTCTATTTTTCGGTGGGACCCGATCACACCGGCCGCGCCATGCGGCGGGTGTTCCGCAAGGGTTTCGCACAGAAGGTGGCGCGGACCTCGGTGCTCAAACACTACGGCCTGAAAACCTTGCTGTATGGGGTATTGCTGCCGGGTCCGGACATCGGCAGACACGGCGGCGATGACATGCGCCGGGTGCGCGATTTAGGTTTCGAGGTGGGGCTGCACACCTACGATCACGTGCGCTGGCAGGACACCGTGGCGCATGCCACGGCCGCCTGGACGCGGATCGAATTCGAGCGCGGCCTGCAGGCCTTCGAGCGTGTTTTCGGGGGTCTGCCGGAATCGCATGCCGCGGCCGGGTGGCAGGTCAACGTTCATGCCTTGGAACTGGAGCGGGAATACGGGCTCAAGTATGCCAGCGACACCCGCGGCGGCCCGCCGTTCTTCCCGTCGCTGGACGGGCGCGCCAGCACCTGCCCCCAGCTACCCACCACGCTGCCGACCTTCGACGAACTATTGGGCCGCAACGGCATCGAGGAATCGAACATTGCCGGGGAGCTGTTCGAACTCTCGCATGCGGCCACGGACCCCAACCTGCAGGTGTTCACCTTGCACGCGGAACTCGAGGGCCTGCTCCTGCTCGACGCGTTCGAATCGCTGCTGCTCAAGTGGCGCAACGCGGGCGCCCTCGTGACCCGCATGGCGCAAATCCATTCGCTGGCGCTGCAGCGGCCATTGCCGACGCGGGCGGTGATCGAGGGCGAGATACCGGGACGTTCCGGGCTTCTGGCCGTGCAGGCTGCGGGCGCGGCGAGCTGAGCGTGAGCGCCACCCCGCCCTTCGCCCGAGCCGGGTGGACGTATGGGGGCCTTGCGCTGCTGGTCGCCGTCCTGTGGCTCGGGTCGCTCGCGGCAAGGCCGCTGTTCAACCCCGATGAGGGCCGCTATGCGGAAATTCCACGCGAAATGCTGGCGGGCGGCGACTGGGTGGTGCCGCACTTGAACGGCGTCGCCTACATCGAGAAACCCCCGCTGCAGTATTGGGCCACGGCGTTGAGTCTATGGGCGTTCGGCCAGAACGAATTTGCCGCGCGCTTCTACACCGCGGCCTGTGCGCTGGGGACCCTCGCGGCCGTGTGGTGGGTTGCCGAGGCGCTGTGGGGGCGGGCGGCAGCCTGGCGGGCAGCGGCGGTGCTGTCCGGCATGCTGCTGTTCGCCGTCTTGGGCCAGCTGCTGACCTTGGACATGAGCCTCACGTTCTACATGACGCTCGCCTTGGCGGGGTTTCTACGGGCGCAGCTGCCGCCCGCGGAGCGCACAGTGCCGTTCTCGCAAGCGCAAACACAGACTGAAGAGCCACCGGCGCGGCGCGGCGCAAACCGGTTCGGTCATCCCGCGAAGGATATTCCGACGGCGCCGGAATCGGCTTGCGCCCAGCGCCGCTGGATGCTGCTCGCCTGGGGCGCGACGGCGCTGGGCGTTCTCACCAAGGGCCTGGAGGCCGCGGCCATACCCGCGGCGGTATTGGTTCTCTACAGCCTCTATTCCCGCGACTGGTCTGCGTGGCGCCGGACGTACGTCTCCCGGGGGCTGCCGCTGCTGCTGGTGCTGGTGGTGCCCTGGCATTGGCTGGCGGCGCGCCGCCAGCCGGATTTCCTGCAGTTCTTCTTCGTCCATGAACAGGTGTCGCGCTATCTGACGCCGAGCGCCGATCGTGAAGCGCCGTGGTGGTACTTCATCGCCGTGTTCGCGCTGGGCAGTCTGCCGTGGACCGTCTCGGCGTTGCGGGTGGCGGCGGCCGGATGGCGGCAGCGCGGGGGGCCGCGGCAATTCGAACCCCGCTTGTTCCTCTGGTTCTGGGTGGCATTTGTCTGCGTGTTCTTTTCCCTGTCCGACTCCAAGCTCATCCCCTATATCTTGCCGGCGATGCCGGCGCTCGCGCTGCTGATCGCCGCGTTGCCGGCCCAGGTCTTTCACCGCGACGTGCTGGCCACCGCGGTGCTGACCCTGCTGGCGGCCCTCGCTCTGGCCGCCGCCGGCGCCTTCGGACCCCGCTTCATCGCCGCGACGGATCGCAACGCCTATTTCCTGCTGCTGGCGCGGCCGCTGGCGCAGATCGCGGCGCTGCTTGCCGTGTCCGGCCTGTTCGTGCTGTTGCAGCGGCGGCGCGATGTCACCCGCGCCGCGGTGTTCCTGGGCGTGGGGTGGTGCCTCGCGGGCATCATGCTGATGCGCGCTGCCGCGGTGGTGGCGCCGGTATACTCGGGAGTCGTGCTGGCCCGGGCGCTTGGGGTGGTGCCGCGCAATGCGCGTATTTTCAGCGTCGCGACCTACGATCAGAGCCTGCCGTTCTATAGCCAGCGGACGCTCGAGCTCGTGGCCTACCGCGGCGAACTCGATTTCGGTCTGCGCCACGATCCGGGCGCCGAGATCCCCAGCGTCGCGGCATTCGTCGATGAATGGCAAAACATTCCGTACGGTTATGCGGTTATGGAGATAGCGATGTTCGAAGATCTAAGGCGCCGCGGCGTGCCGCTGCGTGAGATGACCCGGGACGTGCATCGGCTACTGGCGGCGCGCCGATGAGCTGGATCACGTGGGTATTGATCTTGAGCGGGGTGGCGCTGAACGCCGCGGCGCAGTTGCTGCTCAAGGTGGCGACCCGGGGGCTCGCTCATTTCTCGGGTTTCGGCATGCAGACGTTGTTCGACAGCGTGCTGATTCTCGGCAAGAGCGCGGCGTTTTGGGTGGGCATGATGTGCTACGGCACCAGCCTGTGCGTGTGGTTGGCAGCCCTGTCCAAAGCGCCGGTGAGCACCACCTATCCCATGTTGTCCATAGGCTATGTTCTCGTGGCCGGGGTGTCGGCAATCTGGTTGGGGGAAACTCTGTCGGTGGCCAAAGTGGCGGGTATCGCGCTGATCTGCGCGGGCGTGGTCCTGGTGTCGAGGAGTCCGGTATGAAGCCATTTTTGCCATTCACGCGGCCGTCGATCGACGCGGACAGCATCGCGGCGGTCGCCGACGTGTTTCGCTCGGGGCAACTGGCCAGCGGACCCAAAGTCCAGGCCTTCGAGGCCGCACTCGCGGTCTACTTGGGCTCGGAGCGTCACGTGCGCGTCATGACGTCGGCCACGGCGGGCCTCGAGATGGCGCTGCAGGTCGCCGGCGTGGGCGAGGGCGATGAGGTGATCGTGCCGGCGATGAGTTTCGCGGCCAGTGCCAACGTGATCGCCCGTCTGCGAGCGAAGCCCGTGTTCGTCGATATCGACCTCCATACCCGGAACATCAATCTCGATCTGGTCGAGCCTGCGATCACGGCGAAGACGCGCGCCATCATGCCCGTGCATTTCGCGGGGCTGCCGGTCGACATGGACGCTCTCTACGCCATCGCGGCCGAGCACGGCTTACGCGTGGTCGAGGACGCCGCACACGCCATCGGTTCGCGCTACGGGAATCGCCTGATCGGCAGTTTCGGCGACCTGGTCGTGTTCAGCTTTCATCCCAACAAGAACATGACCAGCATCGAAGGCGGCGCCATCGCCACCGCCGATGCCCGAGCGGCGGAACTGTTCGAGCAATACCGCTTCCACGGCATCAAGCGCAACGCGCAGGGCGAGATCGACGTGCTGTTCCCCGGCACCAAGAGCAATCTCACCGACGTGGCGGCGCAGATCGGCATCGACCAGCTGCGCCGCTTGGACGGGTTCAATGCGCGCCGGCTCGAATTGGCGGGACGGTATTTCGAAGAGCTCGCCGGGTTCCCGTCGGCGGTATTGCCGGCGCGCGGCGATTCGGGCCACAGCTGGCATATGTTCCAGGTGCTGATCGATTTCCCGCGAGCCGGCATGACTCGGCCCGAGTTCCAGAAGCGCATGGCGGATCGCGGCATCGGGATCGGCGTGCACTATCCCAGCATCCCGAGTCTCCAGTACTACCGGGAGCAGGGCTATCGTCCGCAAGACACGCCGGTGGCGGAGCGCGTCGGGCGCGAAACCGTGACCTTGCCGTTGTTTCCGGCCATGGCCGACGAGGACGTCGTCCGTGTGTGCCGCGAACTGCGAGAAATGTTGCACTGATAGGCGAATTTCCCGGCGCTGAATGCGGGAAACGGACAGTCTTGCGGCGTAAAGTGGCGAGGCGCAGACTCGCGTGTCGAACCCTTCCGGCTCCAAAGGAATTCACTCATGAAACGCTTTATTTCCGTGGCAATTGGCACCTGCATCCTGGCCGCACCGCTGTACGCCGCCTTGCCGACGGGTGCGCAGGCACCTGACTTCACGACGCAGGCGACGCTCGCGGGCAAGCCGTTCAAGTTCGCGCTCGCCGATGCCCTCAAGAAGGGACCCGTGGTGCTGTATTTCTACCCCGCCGCATTCACGCCCGGCTGCACCATCGAAGCACACGAGTTCGCGGAGGCCACCGACAAGTTCAAGTCCCTGGGCGCCACCGTCATCGGGGTGTCGCACGACGACATCGACAAGCTCAACAAGTTTTCAGTGACCGAGTGCCGCAATAAATTCGCGGTGGCATCGGATGCGGATCAGAGCATCACCAAGGCCTACGATGCGGTCCTCACCCAGAAGCCCGAGTATGCCAATCGTACGTCGTACGTCATTGCGCCGAGCGGCAAGATCGTCTACGAGTACACCGCGATGGATCCGAACAAGCACGTCGCGAACACCATGGCGGCGGTGGAGAAGCTGCAGGCGCAGAAGAAGGGAAGCTAGGGCTGCCCGACACGGAGCCAGCGACCTATTCGCTGGCTCGCGGCATGAGCAGTTTCGCGATCAGCCCGGTCCAGCCCGTCTGGTGCGATGCGCCGGCGCCGCGGCCGCTGTCGCCGTCGAAGAATTCGTAGAACGGGATGCAGTCCTGGTAATGCGGATCGGCCTGCAGCTGTGGTTCATGGCGGAGCACGGGGCGGTTGCCGTCGGCGTCCTTCAGGAAAATGCGCGACAGGCGGCGCGACAGCTCGGTCGCGACTTGCTCGATGGTGAAGTACTGGCCCGATCCGGTCGGGCATTCCACCTTGAAATCGTCGCCGTAGTAATGGTGGAACTTCTGCAGGGATTCGATGATGAGGAAATTGACGGGGAACCAGATGGGCCCGCGCCAGTTGGAATTGCCGCCGAATTGGCGGCTGTCGGATTCCGCCGGCTTGTAGCGCACGGTCAGATCGGCGCCGTCGACGCGCAGTACATAGGGACGTTCGAGGTGTGCGCGCGACATCGATCGCACGCCGTAGGCCGACAGGAACTCGGACTCATCGAGCATGCGGGCCAGCAGTTTCTTCATGCGGTGGCCGCGCAGCAGCGACAGCAAGCGGCGCTCGCCGCGGCCGGGGGATTGCCAATACGACACGAGTCTTGCGAGGTCGGGCCGGTGCGCGAGCAGCCACTCCAGGCGTTTGTGGAACCCGGGTAGCTTGTCCAACAGCTCCGGCTCCAGCGTCTCGACGGCGAACAGCGGAATCAGGCCGACCATCGACCGTATGCGCAGCTTCACCCGGACATTGTCGGGCAGGTTCAGCACGTCGTAATAGAACTTGTCCTGTTCGTCCCACAGTCCCACGTTGTCGCTGTAGATGCTGCTCATCGCGCCGGCGATGTTGAGGAAGTGCTCGAAGAACTTGCTGGCGATGTCTTCGTAGACATGGTTGTGCTCGGCCAGCTCCAGGGCGATGCGCATCAGATTGAGCGCATACATGGCCATCCAGCTGGTGCCGTCCGATTGATTGATGTAGCCGCCGGTGGGCAGCTGGGCGCTGCGGTCGAAAACGCCGATATTGTCGAGGCCCAGGAAGCCGCCCTGGAACACGTTGCGGCCGGTGTTGTCCTTCTGATTGACCCACCACGTGAAGTTCAACATGAGCTTGTGGAAGACGCGCTCGAGGAATTCGAGGTCGCCCTTGCCGGCGTTCTGCTTGCGGTCGATCTGATAGACGCGCCAGGCGGCCCAGCCGTGTACCGGCGGGTTCACGTCGCTGAAGGCCCACTCGTAGGCGGGCAGCTGGCCGTTCGGGCGCATGTACCACTCGCGCGTCAGCAGCACGAGCTGGTGCTTGGCGAACTCGGCGTCGATCATCGCGAACGGGATGCAGTGAAATGCGAGATCCCACGCGGCGTACCAGGGGTATTCCCATTTGTCCGGCATGGACACGATGTCGGCGTTGTTGAGGTTCTTCCATTCGCTGTTGCGGCCGTGCCTGCGTCCGGGCGGCGGCGGCGGTTGGCCGGGATCGCCCTTGAGCCAGCGATAGACATCCAAATGATAGAACTGCTTGTTCCAGATCATGCCGGCGAAGGCTTGCCGCTGCACGGTGCGCTCGTCGGCGCAGGCCATGTGCTTCTGCAGGTCGGCATAGAAGTCGTCGGCCTCGCTGCGCCGCCGGCTCAAGGCAGCGTCGAAGTCCTCGAAGGGTGCGTCATGGGGCCGGCGGGTCAGCCGCAGGCGCATTTCCATTTTTCCGCCGGGGGCGAGGCTGCCCCGGCGCCATACCGCGGCTTTGGTGCCGGTCTTCGCCGGGTTCACGGAGCCGGCCTGCGCGTCGACGATGTGCTCGTGGAACCCATCCTTGAAGTAGCCGGGATCGCCGTAGTTCCACAGGCGCAGCGAGTTCGTTTCGTTTTCGGTGAACAGCGTCTCGCAGTCGCTTTCGAAGTACAGCCGGCTCACACTCAAGTTGGGCTCGATGCCGATGGCCGAATCGCCCAGGGCGCGCAGCAGCGGCTTGACGCTTCCCGGCTCCCAGCTCCAGGTATTGCGCAGGACCAGCTGCGGAACGAGATGCAGGGTGGCCGCCTCGGGCCCGCGGTTCCATGCGGTGATCTTCATCAAGATGTCGCCGGGCTCGCCCTGCGCGTATTCGACGAACACGTCGAAGTAGCGATTCTCGGCGAACACGCCGGTGTCGAGTATTTCGTACTCGGGCACGTCGGTGCCGCGGCGCGCATTTTCCGCCACCAGATCCACATAGGGGTAGGCGCGCTGCGGATACTTGTAGAGCATCTTGAGATACGAATGCGTCGGCGTCGCATCGAGGTAGAAGTAGTGTTCCTTCACGTCTTCGCCGTGATTGCCTTCGCCGTTGGTGAGGCCGAACAGACGTTCCTTCAAGATGGGATCGGCACCGTTCCACAGCGCCAACGACAGGCAAACCAGCTGCCCGGTGTCGGATACGCCGGCGATGCCGTCCTCGCCCCAGCGGTAAGCGCGGCTGCGTGCGTGGTCGTGCGGGAAATATTCCCAGGCGGTGCCGCCCGCGCTGTAGTCCTCACGGACGGTTCCCCACTGGCGCTCGCTCAAATACGGACCCCAGTGCTTCCAGCCATCGTGGCCTGGCACGTTGGCGAGCAGGCGCTCGCGCTCGCTGTTCATTCGAATTCCTTACGGCTTGACGATCTTGCGTTCGAGATAGACCCAGGATCGCAGTATCTCAGCGACACTCCAGGCCTGCGCGAAGCAGCCGCGTGCATTGTGAGGTGCGTCACCATCGAATATCTCGCTGATCGAACCCACGCACGCGGTTGCGAGGTGCTGCGCGATGGGTGCCAGCAGGGATTGAGCTCGGAGCGCGTCGCCATACACCCGGTGATGCGCCCGGGCGAAGGGTCCGAGCAGCCAGCTCCACACCGTCCCCTGGTGGTAGGCGGCATCGCGTTCCCACGAGTTGCCGGTGTAGTGAGTCGCATAATCCGGATCGTCGACGTTCAGGGTGCGCAGTCCGTAGCTGGTCAACAATTCGCGTGCGCAGGTGTCGACCACGGCGCGCATCTGATCCTGGGACAACACGCAGTAGGGCAACGACACCGCGAGGATCTGATTGGGCCGGATGCGGGCATCATGCTTCCCGTCATCGCCGATGACATCGAACAGGCAGCCCCGGTCCTCGTTCCAGAAGCGCGCGAAGCTGTCGCCGGCGCGTTTCAACAGCCCCTGGCAAAAGCGCTTCTCGGCGGTGTTGCGCACCCGCCCAGCCAGGCGTACCGCCACCTCCAGGGCGTTCAACCACAGCGCGTTGATCTCCACGGGTTTGCCGATCCGCGGCGTGAAGACATGGTCGCCGTGTTTCGCGTCCATCCAGGTGAGCTGTACCCCGGCCTCGCCGGCCCGCAGCAGTCCGTCGGCGGGGTCGACCTTGATGCCGTAACGCGTGCCGTCGACATGCGCGTGGATGATGGCGGCCAGCGTCGGAAACAGGTCGCGCTGCAGATCCGGATCGCGTTTGGCCTCCAGATGCTCGCTCAGGGCATGGAACATCCACAGCGTGGCATCGGCCGTGTTGTATTCGAGAGTTTCGCCGGCGTCGGGGAATCGATTCGGCAGCATGCCTCGATCGACGAAGGCCGCGTAGGTTCGCAGGATGGCGGCGGTGGTGCCGAAGCGGCCCAGCACGGTGGTGAGGCCCGGCAGCGCGATCATGGTATCGCGGCCCCAGTCGGTGAACCACGGATAGCCTGCGATGATGCTGGCCGCCGCGGGCTTCGCGGCACTCTTGCCGTTTCGCTGTACGATGAATTGGTCCGCGGCGGTGGCGAGCGTCTGCACCCACTCGGGCGCGGATTTAGGCAGCGCGGCGATGAGGCGCTGCGAGTCGCCCGTCAAACCGGCGAGCACGTCGTCGGCCGGCGCGGGCGCGGCGGCTTCCGCGGACGCAGTGAAGGACAGCGCTTGCCCGGCCGTGAGTTCCGCACTGAACAGCCCCGGTCCCCACAGATCCTCGAGCGCATCCAGGCCGCGCCCGAACTCTTCGCGATGCAGGAAATTCCAATACCAGATGTCCGCCGGCGTGTAGGTTCCCGTGCTGATCGCCAGGCGGTAGGGCCGGGCACCCTCGAAGGCCTCGACGGTGCAGCGATCGGGTCCGGGGATCGCCCGGAACGGCCGGGCGCCGCGGCCCTGGCTGTGATAGTCGCGGTAAGTGACCAGGGGCTTCAGTTCGATGCGCAGCGGTGCGCTCGCGCGCAGCACCTGCAGGCGCAGGTAGCTGGTATTCGCGCCGCGGGCCATGAATATCTTCTGTTCCAACAGCGCATCGGCGACGGCGTAGCGCCACACTGGGATGCCGTGCTCGACGGCAAAGGATTCGAGGTGGATGAACCCGGTCGGGTCCACCATGCTGCCGGCGAATTCGTTGGCCGACAGTGCGTAGCTCTTGCCCAAGTAGTCGACGCTCAGGTCGAGTTTCGCGACCAGCAGCGTGCGCTCCACCGGAGGACGCAGGCTCGCCATCAAGAAACCGTGATAGCGGCGGGTGTTGGCGCCCGCAATCGTTCCGCACGCGTAACCGCCGAGACCGTTGGTCACCAGCCACTCGCGACGGATCGCGTCGTTCCAGTGACCGCAGATATCGCGGCCCAGCATTTAGAGGGGTGCCTCGTTCAACACATGGTCCAACGACAGTTTTCCCGGTCCGTACACGATTGATACCAGAATCAAGGAACCCCACAAGATGTGCTGGCCCAATGCCGCCTCGGAGCCTTCCGCGAGCAGCACCTGCGAATACGAGATCACCGCCACCGCGTTCACGAAGAACAACCCCAAGGCGCCGATTCGACTGTAAAAGCCTATCACCAAAAGCGTCGGGAAAAACAGTTCTCCGAACGAACCGGCGATGGCCGCTGAGTGCGGCGACAAGAGGGGTGTATGGTACTCGTTCTCGAACAGATAGAGCGTCGAATCCCAACTGGTCACTTTGAGGTATCCGGCTTTGAGGAATTGCCAGCTCACGTACAGACGGATGGCGAGCGCGAGCAGCGGCTGCAGGGGGTTCAAGAGTTTGGCGGCCAGTGTGTTGGGCGCATACATGGTGTCGAGTGCGGACATGGCGTACCTTCTTGCTGGGTTGATTATCGAAAGTCGACGATGGCTTCGGCCGCCACGAAGCGGGCGAGCGCTGCGGATGCGTCGAAGCCGTCGCCCGCTGAATCGCCGGAGCTATCCGGGTCAGCGCAGCCCGCCTCATCAACGGCCGCGGCGAAGCCTTCGCCCCGCTGCAGGGCCCGCAAGAACGAGAACTCATTCCGCGTCAGCGGATGAAAGCATAGCTGCAGGTGGCTACGCATCACGGCGAGCCGCTCGCCGCCGGAGGTCCAATCGATCACCTCGGGTTGCGCGTCGCTGTTGACGTTCGCGTCCCAGATGCGCTGCGCCGGGTAGCGCGACTCGAACAGACGCAGGCTGGGATGCAATTCGAAACGCAGGGCGTCGTAGGCGGCGGGATCCACGGTGGCGAGCCGGGCGAGATCCAAGGGCGGATGCCCGGCTGCCAGCAGCGCCCCCTGCACCAGCCACTCCAAGCGCGCCACGTCCGCGAGGTAGCGGTGGTCGTCGGCCGCATGCAGTTCGGCCAAGAAGTCGGGGAAGAATTCTCCGACGTGCTGCAGATCGCCCGACCGCGACGGATGACGGCGCTGAAACCGCCGGGCGGTCTGACGAAAATAATCCTCCCCGACCAAGCGGCGGATGGCGGGGAAGCTCGAGTACAGGCTCTCGGTGAAGTTGCTGCGCACGGTGTTCCGATACACGTTCAAGCGTGCCAGAGCGGCATCGGCGGGGCCTGCCACGAGCGCCGCGGCCCCCTCGGACGCTGTGCCCAACAGCGCGTCCATCACCCGCCACTGCAGTTCAAGCAGCGGTGGCATGCTCTGCCGCGCATAGCGCGTCCGCTTTCGAGGCTTCCGCCTGCAGTACGTCGAAGCTCGGAATGTCGGTGTCCCACTCGATCAGGGTGGGCACGGCGCCGAAGCGCTGCAGGGCGGCGCGGTACAGGTCCCACACGGCATCGCAGACCGGCGCGCCGTGGGTGTCGATGAGCAGCGCCCGGCCGTCCAGGTCGATGCGAGTGTGGCCGGCCAGGTGAAATTCCTGGACCACCCCTGGGGGAATGCCGCGTAAGTATTCATCGCAGGCAAAGCCGTGGTTCTGCGCGGCGACGTAGATGTTGTTGAGGTCCAGGAGTATCGCGCACCCGGACTCGGCGGCGACTCCCGCGAGAAACTCCCATTCCGTCAGCGTCGATGACCCGAACTCAAGGTAGCTCGACACGTTCTCGAGCAACAGCCGGCGGCCGAGGGCATCCTGGGCTTGCGCGATCCGCAGGCTCACGTGCCGCAATGCTTCTTCGGTGTAGGGCAGCGGCAGCAAATCGTTCGCGAATCGGCCCTGCACCGAACCCCAGGACACATGCTCCGACACGAGCGTCGGTTCGAATCGCGCGATGACCCGCTCGAGCTTCGCGAGATGCTCTCGATTCAACTCATCGGCCGAGCCCAACGACAGGCCCACGCCATGCAGCGACAGGGGGTAGCGGGCGCGTATTCGCGACAGGCACTCGACGTGCGAGCCGCCGTCGGCGAAGTAGTTTTCGCTGTGCGCCTCGAACCACGCCACCTTGGGCGAGTGCGCGACCACCTCCAGGTGATGTTGGGCCCGCAGACCGATGCCGGCGGATGCCGGCATCGAACCGCGAACGCCAGCCGCTGCGTCCGGCATGGCGATCTTACTTGGCGGTCAAGCTGCCGCCCGCGAGGCGCTCGCAGGTGCCCTTCGGCACGGCAATGAAGTCCTTGCCGCCGGCGTCCATCTTCGACTGGCCCGAGCAGGCGTGGGCGGCCCCGGCGCAATCGTTCTTGCCGGCTTTGGAAACGCCATAGCACTTTTCCATGTCGGCCTTGTCGGCGGCAAAGGTGGGGGTGGAAAATACCGCCACGCCCAGGGTCAGCAGGCTGCCGATCGCGGTAATCGTCGCATGGGTCTTCTTCATCGTTCTCTCCTTAACGTTAATGTGACACAAACAATCTCACTGCCCGATAAGACCGTCGCACCCTCCCGATTATTGCAACCTATTGCAAGGAGACGCTGCGGTTGCCGCTGCGGCTGCCGCGAGTGGACGCCGCGACCGTCAACCAGGCGGGTTTGGCTCATTTGGCCCGCCCGGAAGGCTCCCGCAAGAACGATATCGTGGCGCGCTTCGGGGGTGGGCGCTGCATGGGTAGGCAGTCGGCATGGGTTTGACGGTAGAATAGCGGTTTGATCCAACCGGGTGTGCGATGGCGAATGAGACCGGCGGCCGCAAGACCGCCTTGATTTGCGGATCGGTCGCTTACGATACGATCCTGGTGTTTCCGGACCGTTTCAAGGCCCACATCCTCCCCGACAAGCTGCATATCTTGAATGTGGCGTTTCTGGTGCCGGAAATGCGCCGCGAGTTCGGCGGCTGTGCCGCCAACATTGCCTACGGCCTGAATTTGCTGGGAGACGAGGGCATTGCCATGGCGACCGCGGGAGAGGACTTCGCGCCGTATCGCGCGCGCATGGCGGCCCAAGGGCTCAACGCCGATTACATCAAAGTGGTGGACGGCACGTTTACCGCCCAGGCCTTCATTACCACGGATCTCGACGACAACCAGATCACGGCGTTCCATCCGGGCGCAATGCAATATGCTCATGTCAATAAAATTGCGGACGCCGCCGGGTCGCGCGTTACCTTAGGCATCGTCGCTCCGGACGGCCGGCAGGCGATGATCGAACACGCGGCGCAATTCAAGGCGGCCGGCATTCCCTTCATTTTCGATCCCGGTCAGGGGCTGCCCATGTTCGACGCGGACGACCTCGCGGTGTTCATCGACCAGGCCAGCTACGTGGCCGTCAACGACTATGAATGGGGGATGCTGCAGCAGAAAACCGGCTCGAGCGCGGCGGACATCGTCGCCCGGGTCGAGGCATTGATCGTGACCCAGGGGGCCGAGGGCTCGGTCATTTACACGAAGGAGGGTACGATCACGGTGCCCGCGGTGAAGCCGCGCGCGGTGGTCGATCCCACGGGTTGCGGCGATGCCTACCGTGCTGGTCTAATCCACGGCTTGCTGCACGGCTTGGATTGGGAGACTACGGGCCGGATGGCCTCGTTGATGGGCTCGATGAAAATCGAATCCCGCGGGCCCCAGAACCACGAATTTACGCGGTCCGAATTCGACCGCAATTATCAAGACATTTTCGGTTGAGGAACACACCATGAGCAAGAGCTTTTCTTTTACGTCCGAATCGGTTTCTGAAGGTCACCCGGACAAAATTGCCGATCAGATCTCCGACGCCGTGCTGGACGCCATCCTGACCGCCGACCCGCGCGGCCGGGTGGCCTGCGAAACGATGGTCAAGACCGGCGTCGTGATCGTCGCCGGCGAGGTCACCACCAGTGCCTGGGTGGACGTGGAAGCCCTGGTGCGCAAGACCGTGCTCGACATCGGCTACGACCATTCGGACATGGGCTTCGACGGCGCCAGCTGCGGTGTGCTCAACATCATCGGCAAGCAATCGCCCGACATCGCCCAGGGCGTCGATCGCAAGGACGAGCGCAAGCAGGGCGCGGGCGACCAGGGCCTGATGTTCGGCTATGCCACCAATGAAACCGACGTGCTGATGCCGGCGCCCATCACGCTCGCGCACCGGCTGGTCAAGCGCCAGGCCCATGTGCGCAAGAACGGCAAATTGCCGTGGCTGCGGCCCGATGCCAAGAGCCAGGTGACGCTGCGCTACGAAAACGACAAGCCCGTGGGTCTCGAAGCGGTGGTCCTGTCGACCCAGCATTCGGACGACATCAGCACCAAGCAGCTGCGCGAAGCGGTGATGGAGGAAATCTTGAAGCCGGTGCTGCCGGCCAAATGGATCGACAAGCGCACCAAGTATCACATCAACCCCACGGGCCGGTTCGTCATCGGCGGCCCGGTGGGCGACTGCGGCCTCACCGGCCGCAAGATCATCGTCGACACGTACGGCGGCTTCGCCCGCCACGGCGGCGGCGCCTTTTCGGGCAAGGATCCCTCGAAGGTGGATCGCTCGGCGGCCTACGCCGCACGCTACGTCGCCAAGAACATCGTCGCCGCCGGCCTCGCGGAACGCTGCGAGGTCCAAGTCTCCTACGCCATCGGCGTGGCCGAGCCCACCTCCATCATGGTCGAGACCTTCGGCACGGGTAAGCTCGCGGACGAGCGGCTGACCCAGATCGTGCGCGAGCACTTCGACTTGACGCCGTTCGGCCTGCGCGAAATGCTGGACCTGGCGCGGCCCATCTATCAAAAGACCGCTTCCTACGGACATTTCGGCCGCAAGGAAGCGGAGTTCACCTGGGAGCATACCGACAAGGCGGCCGCTCTCGCGCGCGAACTGAAGGGCACGCGCGCGGCCTGAAGCCGCCCGTCACCTCCAAATTTCCCACCGGAGTCGAATTCAATGAATGCACAAGTCAAATCCCAGCCCGATTACCTGGTCAAGGACCTGAGCCTCGCGGCCTGGGGCCGCAAGGAAATCAAGATTGCCGAGACGGAAATGCCCGGCCTCATGGCCATTCGCCATGAATATGCGGCGAAACAGCCGCTCAAGGGCGCGCGCATCACGGGTTCGCTGCACATGACCATCCAGACGGCGGTGCTCATCGAGACCTTGAATGCCTTGGGGGCAGAGTGCCGCTGGGCCTCGTGCAACATCTATTCGACCCAGGACCATGCCGCCGCCGCCATCGCCGAGGGCGGCACGCCGGTGTTCGCCGTCAAGGGCGAGTCGCTGGCCGAGTACTGGGATTACACGCACCGCATCTTCGATTGGAGCGACGGCGGCTACTCGAACATGATTCTGGACGACGGCGGCGATGCCACGTTGCTGCTGCACTTGGGCGCGCGCGCGGAGAAAGACGCGGCGGTGATTTCCAAGCCGGGCAGCGAGGAGGAGACCTTGTTGTTCGCCGCCATCAAGGCGAAGCTCAAGCTCGATCCGAAGTGGTATTCGACGCGCTTGGCGAAGATCAAGGGCGTCACCGAGGAGACGACCACGGGCGTCAAACGGCTCTATCAGATGGCCAAGGACGGTCAATTGGCGTTCCCGGCGTTCAACGTCAACGACTCGGTGACCAAGTCGAAGTTCGACAACTTGTACGGCTGCCGCGAGTCGTTGGTGGATGCCATCAAGCGCGCCACCGACGTGATGATTGCGGGCAAGGTGGCCCTGGTGGTGGGCTACGGCGACGTGGGCAAGGGCTCGGCGCAGGCACTGCGCGCCTTGTCGGCTCAAGTGTGGGTCACCGAGATCGATCCGATCTGCGCCTTGCAGGCGGCGATGGAAGGCTACCGGGTCGTCACCATGGACTATGCCGCCGACAAGGCCGACATCTTCGTCTCGGCCACCGGCAACTACCACGTCATCACGCTCGATCACATGAAGCGCATGAAGGACCAGGCCATCGTCTGCAACATCGGACATTTCGACAACGAGATCGAGGTGGCCGCGTTGAAGCAGTACACCTGGGACAACATCAAGCCGCAGGTCGACCATGTCATTTTTCCCGACGGCAAGCGCATCATCCTGCTGGCCGAGGGCCGCTTGGTGAACTTAGGCTGCGGCACGGGCCATCCGTCCTATGTCATGAGCTCCTCGTTCGCGAATCAGGTGCTGGCGCAGATCGAGCTGTTCGCGGACACGGCGAAGTACCCGATCGGCGTGTACGTGCTGCCGAAGCATCTCGATGAGAAGGTGGCCCGGCTGCAGCTGTCCAAATTGGGCGCTATGCTCACCGAATTGACCGCTGAGCAGGCCAAGTACATTGGCGTGTCGAAGCAGGGTCCGTACAAAGCCGAGCATTACCGGTACTAGCCATGTCCAAGGCTGCGATTCTGGATGGCAAGGCCGTCGCCGCGCGCGTGCGCGCGGAGGTCCGAGTGCGCGCTGCGGGCTTCACGGCGGCGCACGGGCGAGCACCGGGGCTTGCGGTGGTCAAAGTAGGCTCGGATCCGGCCTCGGCGGTGTACGTCCGTAACAAGCGGCTGGCCTGCGACGAGGCCGGCATCGAGTCCTTTGCGTTCGATCTGCCGGATCATATCGCCCGTGCGGCCTTGGTGGCGCAGGTCAAGGCCTTGAACGACGCTCCCGAAGTCGATGGCATCCTCGTACAGCTGCCCCTGCCGAACGGCCTGGACGCCAATGAAATCATGGACTTGGTCGACCCGGCCAAGGACGTGGATGGATTCCATCCGTATAACACCGGCCTCCTGGCGCAGAAGCGGCCGCGGTTGCGCCCGTGCACGCCGTTCGGTGTGATCCGCCTGGCGCAGGAATACGGCATTGGCCTCACGGGGTTGCGGGCGACGGTGGTCGGCGCCTCCAACATCGTCGGCCGGCCCATGGCCCTGGAATTGATGCTGGCGGGCGCCACCGTGACGGTATGCCACACGCGCACGCGCGATCTGCAGTCCGAAGTCGAGCGGGCCGAGCTCGTGGTCGCGGCGGTGGGCAAACCCGGCATGGTGCGCGGCGCGTGGATTCGCCCCGGTGCCGCCGTGTTCGACGTGGGCATCAACCGGACCGAGGCGGGACGCCTGGTCGGCGATGTAGAATACGCGGTGGCGGCGGAGCGCGCGGCGTGGATCACGCCCGTTCCCGGCGGCATCGGACCCATGACGATTGCAATGCTGCTGTCCAACACGGTGGATGCGGCGGAACGGAGGGCGCACGGTTGACTACCACAAGATCCAAGCGGGACGCGGCGGAACGGAGGGCGAACGGTTGACTACCCTGACATCCAAGGTCTACCCGGATGCTGCCAGCGCGCTGCGCGGCATTCTCAACGACGGCATGACGCTGTGCTGCGGCGGATTCGGCCTGTGCGGCGTGCCCGACAAGCTCATCGGCGCGTTGCGCGATTCCGGCGTGCGCGATCTGACGGTGGTATCGAACAATGCGGGCATCGACGGTGCGGGTTTGGGTCTGCTGCTCAAAACGCGCCAGATCCGCAAGATGATTTCCTCGTATGTGGGCGAGAACAAGGAGTTCGAACGCCAATATCTCGCGGGCGAACTCGAGCTCGAATTCAATCCGCAGGGCACCATGGCCGAGCGCGTGCGCGCGGGCGGCGCCGGCATTTACGCGTTCTTCACCAAGACCGGCGCCGGCACCTTGGTGGCCGAGGGCAAGGAGACGCGCGTGGTGAACGGCGAAACGTACATCCTGGAGACCGGCATCGTGACCGACGTGTCCCTGGTCAAGGCCTGGAAGGGGGACACGGAGGGGAATCTCATCTATCGCAAGACGGCGCGTAACTTCAATCCGAACATGGCCACCGCGGGGCGCATCACGGTCGCCGAAGTGGAGGAGTTGGTGGAGCCGGGCGAACTCGACCCGGACGCCATCCATACGCCCGGCATCTACGTGCAACGCATCATCAACGGCAGTCCCTACACCAAACCGATCGAAAAGCGCACGGTCCGCCCGCGCACGGAGTCTTCCCATGCCCTGGTCTCGTGAAGATCTGGCCGCGCGCGCGGCGCGCGAGCTCAAGGATGGCTTCTATGTGAACCTGGGGATCGGGATTCCCACCCTGGTCGCCAACTACATCCCGCCGGGCATGAAAGTGGTGCTGCAGTCCGAGAACGGGATGCTCGGCATCGGCCCGTTTCCGTTCGCCGGCGAGGAGGACGCCGACCTCATCAATGCGGGCAAGCAGACCATCAGCGAACTGCCCATGAGCTCGTATTTTTCGTCCGCCGACAGCTTTGCGATGATTCGCGGCGGCCACATCGACATGGCCATCCTGGGCGCGATGGAGGTCTCCGAGAACGGCGACCTCGCGAATTGGATGATCCCGGGCAAGATGATCAAGGGCATGGGCGGCGCCATGGACCTCGTGGCCGGCGTGAAACGCGTCGTGGTGGTCATGGATCACACCTCGAAGGACGGGGAGCCCAAGTTCAAGCCACGCTGCGAGTTGCCGCTGACCGGCGCCAATTGCGTCGACATGGTGATCACGGATCTTGCGGTATTCTCGCGGGCCACGCGCCAGGATTCCTTCGAACTCATCGAACTCGCACCGGGCATCAGCGCCGAAGAGATTCGTTCGAAGACGCCCGCGCACTTCCTGGGATAGATGTCCCGCCTCGATTATCTGCAGCGGCTGGAGGCCGAGAGCATCCACATTCTCCGGGAGGTCGTGGCCGAGTGCGACAAGCCGGTCATGCTGTATTCGATCGGCAAGGACAGCTCGGTGATGCTGCATCTCGCGCTGAAAGCCTTCGCCCCCGCCAAGCTGCCGTTCCCGCTGCTGCAAATCGCCACCGGCTGGGACTTCCGGGAAATGCTGACGTTCCGGGATGCCGCGGCGCAGCGTCATGGCTTGGATCTGCTGGTGCATACCAACGAGGAAGGCGTGCGGGCCGGCGTGAAACCGTGGTCGCACGGTGCCGTGTACTCCGATCTGATGCTGACGCAGGCATTGCGCCAGGCGCTCGACGCGCACGGTTTCGATGCCGCCTTCGGCGGCGGCCGCCGCGACGAGGAGAAGAGCCGCGCCAAGGAGCGGGTGTTCTCGTTCCGCTCGGTGCAGCACCGCTGGGATCCCAAGAATCAGCGTCCCGAACTCTGGCAGCTGTACAACACCCGCAAGAACCCCGGCGAGAGCATTCGCGTCTTCCCGCTGTCGAACTGGACCGAGCTCGACGTGTGGCAGTACATCCACGTGGAAAACGTGCCCATCGTGCCGTTGTATTTCGCCAAGCCGCGCCCCGTCGTGCGCCGCGGCGGGCAGCTCTTGATGGTCGATGACGACCGGCTGCCGCTGGCCGCGGACGACCGGGTCGAGATGCTGAACGTGCGCTTTCGGACGCTGGGCGATTATCCGCTCACCGGTGCCACCTTGAGCACCGCGGACACCTTGCCGCTGGTGATCCGCGAAATGCTGCTCGCCCGGGGCTCGGAGCGCCAGGGCCGCCTGGTCGACCAGGAGGGCGCGGCCTCCATGGAAAAGAAGAAGCAGGAGGGTTATTTCTGATGTCCTCGGACTTTGCGCAGCTCGCCGCCGCCGCGGCCGATATCGAGGAGTACCTGACCCGGCATGCGCACAAGGGCTTGTTGCGGTTCATTACCTGCGGATCGGTGGACGACGGCAAGTCCTCGCTCATCGGCCGGCTGCTGCACGACTCGAAGATGATCTTCGAGGATCAGCTCGAGACGCTCGAGGACGATTCGAAGAGAATCGGCACCCGCGGCGGCGAACTCGACTATGCGCTGCTGGTGGACGGATTGGCCGCCGAGCGCGAGCAGGGGATCACCATCGACGTGGCCTACCGGTTCTTCTCCACCGAGCGGCGCAAGTTCATCGTGGCGGATACGCCGGGGCACGAGCAGTACACGCGCAACATGGTGACCGGCGCTTCCAACGCCGATCTCGCCGTGATCTTGGTGGATGCACGCAAGGGGGTGCTCACGCAGACCCGGCGCCACAGCTATCTGGCGGCGCTGCTCGGGATACGGCAGGTGGTGCTGGCCGTCAACAAGATGGACCTGGTGGATTACTCCGAGGAGGTATTCACCGCCATCGAGCGGGACTACCGCGGGTTCGCGCGCCAGATCGACCTCACGGCGATCACGTGCATCCCGGTCTCGGCGGTGGCGGGCGACAATGTGGTCGCGCGCAGCGGGCGATGCGCCTGGTACCGCGGCCCTGCGCTGCTCGAGCACCTGGAAAACGTGACGCTCGCCGACGACGCGGAGGGCGCCCCATTCCGCATGCCGGTGCAGTGGGTCAATCGGCCGAACCCTGAGTTTCGGGGGTTCGCCGGGCTCATCGCGAGCGGCGGCGTGCGCCGCGGCGATACGGTGCGCGTGCTGCCCTCGGGGCGCCGCAGTTCGGTGGCCCGGATCCTGGTGGGGGACCGGGACGTCGAGCAAGCGGTGGCGGCGCAATCGGTGACCCTGACCTTGACCGAGGAAATCGACGTGAGCCGCGGCGATGTGCTGTGCGCCGCCGACGCGCCGCCGGCCGTGGCCAATCAATTCGAGGCCACCATCGTCTGGATGCACGACGAGCCGCTGCTGCAGGGCCGGGCGTACCTGCTCAAAATCGGCACCAAGACCGTGACGGCGACCGTGGCGCCGATCAAGTATCGGGTGAACGTCAACACCTTGGAACATCTCGCCGCCAGGAAACTGGACCTCAACGACATCGGCGTGTGCGGACTCGAACTGAGCAGCGCCATCGCGTTCGAGCCGTACAAGGACAGCCGGGTGCTGGGGGGCTTCATTCTGATCGACCGCTTGACCAACAACACCGTCGGAGCGGGGCTGCTGCACTTTGCGCTGCGCCGTTCGCAAAACGTGCACTGGCAGGCGCTCGATGTGAACAAGGCCTCGCGCGCGCTGCTGAGTCACCAGAAGCCCTGCATCTTGTGGTTCACGGGATTGTCCGGCGCCGGCAAGTCGACCATCGCCAATCTGGTGGAGAAGCAGCTGCACGCGGACGGGCGGCAGACCTACCTCCTGGACGGCGACAACGTGCGCCACGGGCTCAACAAGGATCTGGGCTTCACCGACCAGGATCGCGTCGAGAATATTCGCCGCGTCGCCGAAGTGGCGCGGCTCATGGTCGACGCCGGGCTCATCGTGCTGGTGTCGTTCATCTCGCCGTTCCGCTCGGAGCGGCGCATGGCGCGCGGACTGGTCGCGCCGGGCGAGTTCTTCGAGGTGTTCGTCGACACGCCGCTGGCGGCGGCCGAAGCGCGCGATGTGAAGGGGCTGTATAAAAAGGCGCGCCGCGGCGAACTGAAGAATTTCACGGGCATCGACTCGCCGTACGAGGCGCCGGAAGCACCGGAAATCCGCCTGGACACGGCGCTGCTGGCGCCGGAGGCGGCGGCCACGCAGGTGATCGCTCATTTGCGCGGCGCCGGCATCATCGAGGCCTACTCAGGCCAGGGCGATCTCAACTGGGAGATTTAGGCGGCGGCGAGCCCGGGGCGCGTGGCGGCGGGCGGCGAGCCGGGCTCATCCGGGCGGGACGCGTCGGCGGACCCGACCGGCGCCCGCGTCACGAACCTGCCCGGCTCCTAAACCGCGGCGGCTGCCCGGAGCGTGGCGCGCCGCTGTTGTTCCTCGCGCACGTCGGCATCGGTGAGCCCGGTGTTCGCGGCGATGATCTCGACCAGATTGTGGCCGGTATCGCGCGGCAGGTTCACTTCGTGAATGCGTTCCCAGATGCGAATGCGTTCCTCGGCGGTTTTCAGGCGAGAGGACTGCTCCGCCAGATCGAGCCGGCGGCGTTCGGCCGCTTCTGCTTGCTGATGGACCAGGCGGGCCCGGAAGTCCATCATCGGGTCGTCGCCGGGCGGCGAGGTGGGTCGTCCTGACAACGAGCTAGGTTTGAATTGGTTCACGCGCATCTCCTGTTGAGCCCGCCACGGTACCACTGTCTCCGTCGGCGCGAGCCAGAATCGTCATTTGACGGGTAATCGGGGTGCGTCTTCGGGGCGCCGGACGACATAATTCGCATAAATGCGAGGGGTGTATCACTGAACCGACATGAACTCGCCGTGATGCGAGGGATACACTTGGAACGTATAAAGTGGCCTGTATACTCGCGCGGATAACGGCACTCGACCCATTCAATGCCACTAATGCTCGCGAATTGCCGGCAACGTGCCCGGACGCTGCCGCGTTCGCCAGCGGATGGTCAAACGGAGAGATAGATGATGACGAAAGCGAAAGCTTCGGCGGTGGGAATGCGGCGTCGGTGGTCGGCCGATTTCATGGCATTCGGGATCGTGGCCATCGCGGCCGCATCGGCGGGTCACGCCCAGACCGCGGCGCCGGAATACAAACTGCATCCCGGCGACAAGGTGATCGTGGGTGTCTACGACGATCCGAAGCTGCTGCCGCAGGAGATGACGGTGTCCCCGGATGGCAAGATTTCCTACCCGCTGGCCGGCGAATTGACCGTGGGCGGCAAGAGCGTCGGCCAGATCCGCGTCGAAATGGAGACGCGACTCAAGAAATACCTCTCGGATCCGATTGCCACGGTGATCGTCACCGAGGTGAAGGGCAACGTGGTGTACGTCATCGGCCAGGTGCAGAAGCCGGGCCAGCTCATCATGAATCCGACCATCAATGTGCTGCAGGCCTTGAGCATGGCGGGGGGGGGCAATCCCTATGCCAAGATGGACGGCATCATCGTCATCCGCTCGACGCCCGCCGGCCAGCGGGTGTTGCCCTTCAAGTACGGCCAGGTCTCCGCGGGCAAGGATCTAACTCAGAACGTCGATCTGGAGAGCGGCGACGTCGTGGTGGTTCCGTAATGTGCGGTCGAGGCCTACTCGTTTTAGCAGCCGTTCTCGGTACATCGGCGGCGCAGGCTGCCCAAGTTTTCTACCAGCCGCTGGCCTCATTGGGAGTAGAAAACGATTCGAATCTCGACATGGACCCCGGCGGGAGCAAAGCGGTGCAAGGCTACCTCGCCGATGTGGCCACGGTCGTCGGGATCGATACTCCGGAGTGGTCGACCCTGCTTCGCCCCCGACTCGTTTATCGCAGTTATCCCAAGAGTTCGGTCGACGACAGGCTCGAGACTTATCTGGACCTTAGCTCCTCGTACAAGACACAGCGAAGCATTGCCAGCCTGGCGGCGAGCTACCAGCATCTCGATGAGATCAATGCGCAGTTCGCACCCCCCACCTTCAACGACATCGTCCCGAATCAACCAGCGCCCACCAACAGCCGCGTGGCGACAGGCGCGACTCAAGACACCGCATTCCTGTCGCCCAAATATGTCTACAGCTTCACCCCCACGATCGGCGCCGGCGTGTCCGGCAATTACGAGGACGTGAGATATTCTCCAAGTGACGGCTCGAGTCACCAGAATTTCGACTACTACCAGGGCCGGGCGTTTTTGAACTACGCGCTAAACTTCACCTCCACATTGACGTTCGGCGGCATGGGATCGAAATTCCAGACCAAGGAGGTGGATTCGCAGGCGACGGGCAGCGGAGCGCTGGTCGATCTGACCACCCTGTGGACGCCGCTGCTCACCACAGTCGAAGAACTCAACTACCAGCACACCAAACTCGACTCGTCGTTCCCGAGTCCGATCGACGCGTCGGTCAACAAGATCGGCGGCTTCGTCGACGTTTCCTACAAGACCGAACTCGACCGGTTCAGGCTCGTCGCGCGCCGTTCCATAGCGCCGTCGGGCGGCGCCGCCGTGTACACCACCGACCGGTTGCAGCTCCAATGCGATCGAACGCTTACCGCGCGGTTCGCGATAACGGGAGCCGTGTCGTACATCCACACCCGCGGGCTCACCCAGGGCCTGTCCGGAGAGGACAGCCGATACGCGCAGGCGTTGGTCGAAGCCCACTACGACTTGACGCGCTATCTTTTCCTGCAGGGCGGTTATCAGTATGCCTATCAACGTTACCGGGCGGACCCCACGTCGGCCGAGAACAATCGCGTGTATGTCGAGATTGGCTACAAGGGCCTCGCGCCACAAAGGTAATCCATGAATACGACGATCAGCGGCGCTCCGGCCGTCAGCGATTTCTTCGGCATTCTTCGTCGCCGCTACATCTACCTCGCGACCATACTGCCTGGCGTCTTGTTTCTGTGCGTGGTTGCGGCGTTCGCCATTCATCCGCGCTATCAGGCGACATCGACCATCCTGTTGGAGCCCTCGTCGGTGCCCAAGGACATCATCGAGACCACCGTCATCAGCTATTCGGATCAGCAGATCGAAATCATCCAGGGGCGGGTCATGACGGCCAAGAGCCTTCTCCCCATCGTGAAGCAGATTGATCCCTATCCAAACCACAAGGAGTGGGATGACGACGACAAGGCGGAACGCCTCCTCGACGACACGAGTGTGGAACGCGTGGATCCCGTCACATTCAAACCGCTGCCCGAATCGAATGCGTTCTCGGTCTTGTACAATAACCCCGACCCGGTGCTCGCCAAGGAGATCAACTCGCGCTTGGCCGAGCTGTTCCTCAAGTACAACCAGGTGCGGCGCACGGAAGCGGCCGGCGAAGCGGCGGAATTTCTGCGCACGCAGGCCGACAACATCAACTCGCAGATGCGTGAGGTGGACGGCAAGCTGGCCGAACTGCGGAAGAAATACGGCGATGCATTGCCTGAATTTCTCGCGCGCAATCAGACGATCTCCGAAGAGACTCAGCGGCAGCTGGATAATTTGCAGCCGCAGATACTCTCGGCCCAGGAAAAAGAGTCGGTGTTGAGCGTGCAATTGAGCCAAATGAGTCCGAATCTCATCACCCAATCGGGCGACTTGACCGATGTCGCCACCGTCCGGGCGAAGCTCACGGAAGCGGAGCAGCGCTATACACCGGACCACCCCGAGGTCAAGCGCCTGCGCCGCGCCTTGGAAACACTGATGGCGCAGCAGTCGGGCCACACTCAGCTGTCGACGGGAGGGATTGCGCAGAGTTCCAACAATCCTCAATACAACCTGACCGCGGCGCAACTGCAGGCCGCGCGCAATGAACTTGCGAGCCTCAGGTCCCAGGCGGGCACGTTGCAGGCAAAACTCGGGCAAAGCCGCGCGCTGATTTCTCAAACGCCCGGCGCGGAACACGAGTTTTCCGAAGTCATGCGCCGCAAGGAGGCCTTGCAGAATCAGTATCAGCAGGTCCAGGGCAAATTGCAGAATGCCGCGTTGGCGCAGACTTTCGAGAGTCAACAGGGCGGCGAGCGTTTCACGCTGCTGCGGGCGGCGACCGAGCCCAAATCGCCGGTTTATCCGAATCGCATCGGCATGATTTTGCTGGGCCTGGTATTCGGTTCCGCGCTGGCCGGCATCGCCATCGCCGTATCCGAAAGCACGGACAAGACCCTGCGGTCCGCGCGCGACCTGCTGCTTCCGGAGTCGTTGCCTCTGCTCGCCAGCATTCCGTTTATCAAGAACAAGTGGGACCGGCGTGGTCGCTTGCTCAAATTAGGTTCGTTGATCGCTGCCTATTCCATCGCGGTGTGCGTAGCCACCATTGTGATAATATTGGCTAAACATCGATGAATCCTGCATGTATTTGGTCATTGAACGCCCAGGGCGAATGTAGGTAATCATGTCGATCGTCGAACGCGCACTCGAGAAGAACCGCACTACGAAGGTCGGCGGCATCTCTCGTCCAGAACGCAAGGCCGAAGCAGACCGTTCGCTGGTGCGAACGGAAAGCGCCGCGGCGATTGCGTCCGAGCAGCGCATTCTCGCCACTGCCATGACTCTCGACCGCGATCACTGCCGCGACAGGCGTTTGCTGGTCGAAGGCGACCAGGACAATGATGGCGCTGCGGTCGCGGCGTATAGAATGTTGCGAACGCGCCTGCTGCATCGCGCCCGCACCAGCGGCTGGACCACGATTGCGGTCACGAGCGCCGGACCCAACGATGGCAAGACGCTGACCGCGTTGAATCTTGCCTTCAGTATGGCGCGCGAAAAAAGCCGCGAAATCATTCTGCTCGACATGGATATGCGCAATCCGAGTGTATGCCGGACCCTCGGCGTGCAGCCGGTGCGTCAATTACGCGACTATCTGGAACGCTCCAGCAATACCAAGGACATTTTTTTCTCGGTCGGGCGGGAGAACCTGTACATCGCCGGGAGCACGGTGCCGACAGAGCACGCCTCCGAGCTGCTGTCCTCGCCACGTTTCGACGAGTTGATCGCCGATCTGAAACGCGGAACGGTCAATCCGATCGTTTTGATAGATTTGCCGCCGGTGCTCGTCACCGACGATGCATTGGTCGTCGCGCCCAAAATCGACGCGTTCCTGGTCGTCGCCAGCGAGGGCCAGACGAATCGTGCGGATGTGCACAGGGCGCTGGAGCTGCTTGGCGAATTTCCCATCGCCGGCGTCGTGCTGAATCGGGCGGTCGATACCGCCCCGGGCTATGACTACGGCTACGATACGTCCGAGGCCAAGGGCGGACGCTAAGGGCGCCGACCCGGTTGCCTCATGATGAGTACGCCCCTTTACGACCGAAGCAAAGCGCGCCGCTCGCTATTTCATACCGTCGCTTTCCGCATGGCTTCGCAGGTGGCGACGGTCCTGAGTTACGTCGTGTTGGTACGCGCGATGCACAAGGAGGATTTCGGCGTTCTGGCGCTGCTCTACTCCTTCGTCGGCCTGGTGGGAACGGCCGCCTCGTTAGGTTTGGAGCAGACCCTGCGCCGCTTCCAGCCCGAATATCTGAAAGTCGGCAATGTCGCCGCGGCGGCGTGGCTGGTCAAGCGAATCGCCGCTCTGCGGTTCGCGGCGAATTGCGTAGTCCTTCTCGGGGTATTCCTGGCCTGGAACCGGGTGGCGCCGTTCTTCGGCTTAGGTCCGTATAAGACTCAGTTCCTGTGGTTCTCGGTTCTGATTCTCTTGTATTTTCAGACGCAAATCCTGCAACTGACCATGGCAGCCCACATGATGCATCGGTTCAGCGTGGGTTCGGTCGCGATGCTGTCATACGGAAAACTCATCTGGTATTCACTGCTGGCTTTCTCGGGGGCCTTGACCTTGCGCACGGCGATCTTTGCCGACACGCTGGCCTACCTCACCATTTACGTGTTCCTGCGCGTGATGTACCACCGCCACTGTACCGTGGACGCGGCAGCGCGGAGCTACAAACCCACCACGGTGGAGCGCAAGAGGCTGCTGCGATACGGCCTTTTCAATAATTTCAACGATGCGGGGACGTTCTTTCTCGAATCCCGAGTCGATAATTTCTTCATCGCCGGCTTCATGAATGCCGTTTCCGTCGGCATCTATTCCTTCTATCTGCGGCTCAACGAGATGGCGATGAACATGCTGCCGGGCCGTCTCTTCGACAACATCATTCAGCCCATGTTCTTCGCGATCAAGCCCGCCGATGCGGATAGGCGCGTGCCGCAGTACTTCACGTTTCTGCTGAACATGAATCTGCTGGTTCTGTGGCCGGTGCTTGCATTTTCCATTCCCTATCATGGAGAGATCGTCAGGGTGGTATTCGGCGGGAAGTTCATCGAGCAGTCGTGGCTGCTTTGCGTCTTTCTGGCGTTCGCGACGCTCAACAGTTTTTCCACGCCGGTAGCGCTGGTCGCCCAGTACGAGGAGAAAGCGCACATCCAACTGCTCAGCAAGGTATTCGCCGCGTACAACGTGCTCGCGCTGTTCGTGCTCGTGCCTTACATGGGCTTGTATGGCGCGGCGTTGGCGATCGGCTCTTCGCAAGTCTTCAAGAACACCTTCGTCTGGTGGCACATGCGGCGCCGCGCGGTGTGGGTGAACGCCGGCAGCTCGGTTCTCGCGAGCATCGTGTTGTGGGGCACCGCCGTTCTGCTATGCCTCGGCATCAAGTCTCTGACGGCTGGGCCGGCCGTCGTGCAATTGCTGCTGGGAAGCGCGGTATTCATGTGTTTCCTGGTGGTGCACGTGCGCGGTCCCATTTTGTGCGCATCCGACCGGGAGATATTGCTGCGCCTGTTCCCTGGCAAGGAAATGCGCTTTTTGCGCGTGCTCGGATTGTTGAGTCCCGCGGTACCCGCTTCCGGCCTCCGCTGACGCCCCGCCGCTTCATGACTCCGCTGCGGCTGTTGGTCGTCTCATCGGACCCGTTCCCGCCCACCCGCGTCGACGTTTCGGTGCTCTTCGGGACCGAACTTGCGCAGCGGGGACACCGGATCGACTGGATTTTGCAGAGCGAAGCGGCCTGCCCCCGGGCCTATGTGACCCGCTGGGGAGGAGGCGACGCTTGGGTCGGCGCCACCGATCTCGGTCATTCGCTGTTCAGTCGGCTGCGAAAGCATGCGCTCGGCATCGTGAACGATTTGCAGCTCTTCATGCGCCTGCGGCGGACGCGGTACGATGTCGTCGAGGTGAAGGACAAGTTCGTGGCGGGCATGCTCGCCATGCTGGCGTGCCGCCTATTCCGCACCCCGTTCGTTTACTGGCTGTCGTTCCCGTTTCCCGAGTACTACCTGCTGCGCGCCCGCGATGGTACGGCGCGATATCCGCTGCTCTACCGCCTGCGAGGTCTCGCGTTCAAGTGGCTGCTGTACCGGATTTTGCTGCCAGCCGCCGATCACGTATTCGTGCAGAGCGAGCAGATGCGCTTGGACATCGCCGCCGCGGGGGTTCCCATCGCCAAGATGACCGCGGTGCCAATGGGCGTCGCCGCGCAACTGTTCTCTGCGGTCGATGCCACCGCGGACCGCCGGGTGCTGCCGCCCGGAGTGCCCTGCGTGTTGTACTTAGGTACGCTCGACAAGGTGCGCCGGCTGGATTTCCTGATCCGGGCATTCGCGCGGGTTCGCACCGCGATCCCGGCGGCGCGGCTGTACATCGTCGGGCGCGGCGAAGATGCCAAGGATCGCGAATTCCTGGAAGAGGAGGTGGCGCGCCTCGGTCTGCAGTCCTCGGTGGTTTTCGTCGGACAACTGCCGCAGCCCGAGGCTCTGCAGTACGTGCAGGAGGCTGATGTGTGCACCTCGCCGTTCTATCCGACGCCGGTGCTGCGTTCCACCTCCCCCACGAAACTGATCGAATATCTGGCGATGGGCAAGGCCGTCGTTGCCAACGATCATCCCGAGCAAAAACGCGTCATCGCGGAAAGCGGCGGCGGATACTGCGTCGTCTACGAGGAGCAGGCGTTCTCCGATGCGATCGTGGATTTGTTGAAAGATCCCGAGGGCGCCCGGGCGATGGGTCAGCGAGGCCGCCGATATGCCATCGAACATCGCGCCTACGGCGTCATTGCCGACCTGGTCGAAAAGCGCCTGCGAAGCATCGCCGACGCCACCACCGCGGCGGCATGAGTGCCCCGCTGTGCATCGTCAATCCCTACGAGCATGGGGGTGGCGCCGAATACCAGATCAGTCTCTTGATCGACGCGCTGGTCCAGGCCGAACGGTACGACATCTACTATCTCGCCCGCTTCGCCGACGAACGCGAACGAACACGCAACTATCGCATCGTCCGAATCGGCGGGGGCGGAAAAATACCGCGCCTGGGCTACAGCATGGACGCCGCGGCCCTGTACCGAGCGTTGTCCAAGATTCGTCCCCGCCTCATTTACCAGCGGGTCGGCGGTGCATATACCGGCATTTGTGCGTTCTACGCACGGCGGCACGGCATCCCGCTGATATGGCACGTGGCGCACGACACGGATGTCGCCCGGCGATCGCTCGATCCGGGGCGAAATTTCCTGCGGGTACGCCTGGAGAAGTGGGCGCTCAATTTCGGTGTGCGGCGGGCCGATTGCGTCGTCGTGCAAACACAGCATCAGGCTCGGCTGCTGGAGAAGAATTTCGCGCGCACCGCCGACGCGGTCATCCCCAATTTTCACCCTGCACCGCGGGAACTGCTCGACAAGTCGGGAGCCGTGACGGTGGTATGGATCGCGAATCTCAAGCCGTGGAAGCAGCCTGAAGTGTTCGCGCGGCTGGCGAGGAGTCTGCGGGACTGCCACGGCGTCAACTTCGTGATGGTGGGCGCTGCCGCGGGCGCCGGCGCCAACCAAGCCTGGCAGCAGTCGCTCATGACGGACATCGCCGCCGCGCCGAATCTCGAATATGTCGGTCCGAAGAGCCATTCGGAGGTCAACGAATTACTCGCCCGCGCCCACATCTTCGTGAATACCAGCGCACACGAGGGTTTTCCCAACACGTTCATCCAGGCGTGGCTGCGCGATGTGGCGGTGGTGAGCCTGAACGTGGATCCCGACGGGGTGCTCGACGGTAAGCAGGTCGGCATCATCGCGCATTCCGAGCCTGCGTTGAGTCAGTCAGTGCGCCGGCTCATCGAGGATGCCGGCGCGGGGGGGGGNNCCGGCGCGCGGGCGGCCTTCGTCAGGCGCGCCCGCGAGCATGCTTTGCTGCATCACTCGCTGCGTAACGTGCAGGATCTAACGCGGCTCATCGTCAGTCGCGGCGGGAGCGCGGGATGACAACAAGCGGGCAGGCACGCCGCCTACTGCCGCGCCGGCGGGCACGTCGCGAATGACCACGGCATTGGCTCCGATGACGGCGTCGTCGCCGATGGTGATACGCCCCAGCAATTTGGCGCCGGCGCCGATCTGGACGCGGTGGCCTACGGTGGGCGCGCCGAACGGATCGTCGTATCCCGTATTGCCGAGAGTGACGCCGTGGCGGATCAGGCAGTCGTCGCCGATGATGCTGTTGCCGTGGATGACGATGCAGCCGTGGTGTTCGATGCTAAGTCGGCGGCCGATCCGCGCAGTCGAGCCGATGCTGATGCCGCAAAAGATCTCGGCGAGCTTGTGTAGAATGACGTAGACGATGGTCCAGGGTGCGCGAACGATCTTGTTCTTGATCGCGAACCTGGCATGCCCGAAGCGATACACCGAAAGTGCCCAAAATCCCAAACCGAGCAACCCTTCACGCTGGGCTTTGAGGTCTTCAAGTAGCGTTGTCATCATGAATCACTATGCCCGAGGTCGGAGGAAAAGCACAGGGCGCTACATGGGCCATGTGACGTGCCTGCGGTTTCGTGGCGTACGGCAAACACCGTGAGCGGTGCGGCACCGGCGCGCGACCAGCACACCCGGGCGTTGCGTGCCGCGCTGATTCTAGCGGGCGCCGCGGCATTGCTCACGGGTTTGTATGGCCGGTTCAAAGGGATCGGCACCTGGCCGCTGGGCATCGATGAATTCTATATCTCCCGCTCCATCGACAACATCCTGCGTACGGGGTTGCCGGCATTCCCCTGCGGCGGCTACTACACGCGAGGCTTGATCTACCAGTACGTGGTGGCCGGGCTGCGCCTCTGCGGCTGGTCGCCGGAATACGCCGGCCGTTTCGTTGCCGCGGTCTCGAGTCTCCTGCTCTTGCCGGCCGTCTGGCTGCTCGGCAAGCGCGTGCACAGTCCGCTTGCCGGATCGCTCACGGTCATCATCCTGTGCATCTCCGTCTGGGAAATCGAGATGGCACGATTTGGCCGAATGTACGCGCCGTTCCAGGCGCTGTTCGGCTGGTATGTTCTGGCCTATGTGCGCTACATCACGACCCGGCAAAATGCCGCTCTCGCATGGATGATCGCCCTGTCATCGCTCGGCGTGCTGCTCTGGGAAGGTGGGGTGCTGCTCGGAGTGGCGAACCTGTTCGCCGTACTCGCCGCAAGCCAGGATGGCAAGCTCAGGCGCAAGGATTGGCTGCAACTGGCCGGACTGAGCGTGCTCTTGGCCTTGTTATACCTGGCCACGCGTGATCTACGCATGTTCGCCGATGCGCCCGCGGCGGCCGGCGCGGTGGATATGCCCCATGAAGGCGGCAGGGATCTGATAGCATGGTTTGCACCTCTGTGGGCACACCCGGTGTGGGGCGTGGCCTTGGCGGTGCCGCTTGCGCTCGCGGTTCCCGCGCTGCGCTGGATCGCCGCGCAGGGGCGTGGGTTGGCGGCAGCCGGGCTGTGCCTGGTCGTGGTCGCCGCGGCCTTGCACGCTTTTCTGGTCGGAGCCGGCCTCCTGGTATTGATGCTGCTCCTGCGGCTCATGGACCCTCACGCCTTGCACTGGCGCGCGGCTCGCTATTTCTGGTGGACCATCGGCGCGTTCTTTTTGTTCTGGTTCGTCGCGGATGCGTTCACCTACGGCTGGGCGCTGCACAAACTCGTGGGCAGCACGCCGCAAACGGGCGATCTTGAACTCATTCATCAGCTGATCGGGTTTCCGGCCGTGTACGACCATGTGCTGCGGCCCTGGCTGCGAACCATGCCCATTCTCTCGTTGGGTGTGTTCGCGGCGCTCGCCTATCTGTGTGCCTTATCGATCATCGGCGAGCGCCGGGCCGCCACGGCGGCATGGCCCGTGGCCGAACGGCCCGATTCCATCGCGGTACTGTCGAGTCTCGTCATCGTGCTGCTGCTGGCGGTCGGCGCCACGCCGACCGACCGCATCGAGACACGCTATACGTTTTTTCTGTACCCCGTGCTGATGGTATTGGCCGTCTGTGCGCTGTTGCGCATCGGGCGGAGCTCTGCCTTCGGCCGCCGCCTGCCTCTCCTCGCGACTGCGAGCGTGCCCCTGTTGTGCTTCGGGGCCACGGAGGATTTCCAGCCGCGCCACATCGCGGAAGTCGACTCCGCAAAAATCAACTTTCGCGTGGGCATGCCGGGGCATCGCAGCGAGCACTATTATCCGAGAAACGACATTCGCGGCGCCGGCCAATGGTTGGCTACCCAGGTAGGTCCCGGCGATGCCGTCATTACCGGTATTCCGAGTCTCGATGAGTATTACGCGCACATCGACTATTTCTTTCTGGACGAAGGGGATGCGCGTTACGAAGCCTACGTATGCCCCGACGACCGAACCGAGCGCTGGACCAATCTGCCCGTCCTGTATTCGCGGGCCGCGCTCAAGCCCATCGTGGCCGCGCATCGCCGGGTGTTCGCCAGTGTCTTCGCCTCGGCCGAGCGGCGGCTTCACGACTACGCGCCCGCGGCCGGATGGTCGGTCACGCGCGTGTGGACCGCGGACTCCGGCACGGCGGCCGTGCTTCTCATCGAGGCGCGGCCGGCGGCTGCGTCAACGCCGTGAATCCGGGCCCAGTCCGCAATTATGCATCGCGGAGCGTGCCATCGAGCCGTTTCCGGGCTAGGCTGAATGGCTGACGTGGTAGGGGATGTCGAAACATGGGACTGCTCCTGGCATTGAGCCGTATTCGCGGCATCAATTGGTACATTGGCTTGCTCGGAACGAGCCTGTCGCTTGCGTTCACGTTCCTGATCTATCCGGCGCTCGGGTCTGCCAATCATGCAGTGCTGGATCCCGACCTGCACGGACCGCTCGGCTTCGGCATCTGGAAATTGCACACGTTTTCCTACTATCCGAGTCCTGCGTTGGCGTCTGCCCGCGGTCCGCTCTATCCGACCTTCGTTGCGGCCATGCTGGCGGTAACGGACGGATGGTGGCCCTACTCGGTGCAACTCGCGCAATGCATCCTCTTTGGTACGATGTGCGTTGTGGTCTTCTGGACGGCGAGGGCATTGTGGAGTGTGCCGCTCGCCGTGCTCGCCGCAGGGCTGTGCGCGATCGATCCCTTTCTGATCTGGTATACTTGCAGGATTTGGGTCGAACCCCTGATGATGTTCTTATTCACCTGCTTGATGGCCAGCATCGTGCTGCTCAAGCAACGCCCGACGCCTGCGGCGGCATTGCTGGTGGGACTGATTCTCGGATTGAGCGTCATGACGAAATCCGTGTACACGCCGTTCCTGGTACTCACGCCGCTCTTGCTGTCGACGCCTTTCGGCACGCGGGTTCGGCCGCTGCTCGCGGTCATCGTGCTGGCCGCGGGGATCCTCATCGCCATGCCCTGGACCATCCGCAACGGACTTGTCACCGGCATCTATGCGCCTGAAGTCGGCGGCACCGGTTTCACGCTGCATCAGGGCAATGATTTCATCGAAGACTTCGCGCGGGCGCCGTTCTCGGTCTCGGCGCTGTACCCGATCAGCGTGGCCCGAATGCGCGACGAGGACGTGATCTTCGCGCCGAACAGCAGCGAGGCGCAGAAGCGCAATCAGCTGGACGCCGCACGTCGGCGAGTGGCCATCGATAAGATGCTCGGATCCCCTGCATTTTTCGCCAAGAAGATCATCTATGATTTGTTCCTGTTCTGGACGTTCGGCGATAGCCTGGCCAAATCCATGGTGATCGCTGCGCTGCAACTGCCCGTGGTGGCCTTGTTTTGCACCTTTCTCGTCAGGCGCCGCCGGGATTTGATGCAAGGACCCGTGGGTATCTGCGCGGCCTTGATCGTGCTTTTCTACTTCGCTCATCTGCCGACCATCGCGCTCGCGCGGTATTCGGCTGTGCTCGTTCCCGCCATGTTGATCGTCAGCGTGGGCGTGTTCCGGCGGCGCCCGAGGCCCGCGGCCGGCGAGCGTGACATTCCCCTCGCCGCGGCGGCCTGACTCATGCCACACAGCACACCCACCTCCATGTCACACGGTACACCCGGGCTCGTATCGAACGGCACGCCGCAGATCGCCGTGATCATTCCGTGCCATAACGAAGCCGTGGCCATCGGCAAAGTCATCAAGGACTTCCGAGCGGCGCTGCCGGACGCGACTATTTTCGCCTATGACAATTGTTCCATCGACGACACGTCGCGCGTCGCGCGCGAGCACGGTGCGGTGGTGCGCTTCGAGGGCCAAAAAGGCAAGGGCAATGTGGTCAGGCGCATGTTCGCCGACGTCGAAGCCGACATCTACGTCATGGTGGACGGCGACGACACGTACGACGCGGCGGCCGCCCCGGCCATGATCGACGTCTTGCTGAGCGAATCGGTCGACATGGTGACAGCCATACGCGATGACGATTCCGAGGCGGCCTACCGGCGCGGGCACCGCTTCGGCAATTGGCTGCTGACCGGGTTGGTCGCGTACATTTTCGGCAACCGGTCGACGGACATGCTGTCGGGTTATCGAGTGATGTCGCGGCGCTTCGTCAAGAGCTTCCCGGCCCTGTCGGCCGGCTTCGAGATCGAGACCGAACTGACGGTGCACGCGTTGCAACTTCGCTGCCCGATCGCGGAGCGCCGCACCCGCTACAAGGAGCGTCCGCCCGGGAGCGTGAGCAAGCTGTCCACGTACCGGGATGGTTATCGAATCCTGAGTTACATCGCATTGCTCGTCAAAGAGGAGTTGCCACTCGCATTCTTCGGTTTGGGTTCGGCGACGCTGTTTCTGGCCGGCGTCGCGTTCGCGATCCCGCTGTGGATAACCTACCTGCAGACGCATCTCGTGCCGCGGCTGCCGACCGCGGTGCTGGTGGTTGGTCTGGTGGTGTCCTCGGCCCTGAGCCTGGTCTGCGGACTCGTTCTGGCCACCGTCACGCGCGCCAGGAACGAGATGAAGCGTCTTCACTACCTGTCGCATTCGATTCGACTGTCGCGGCGTTGAGGAGACGTGCAGGAACGCCGACGGCAATTCTTCCGGTTTGCGGCCATCGGCGTCATCGGTTTCGTGGTGGACGCGGGCGTGATTGCGCTGTTGGTCAGGGTCATGGGCTTGGGCGCCTATCAGGCGCGGCTGGTGTCGTATTTCTTCGCCGTGGCGACGACTTGGTGGTTCAATCGGCGGTTTACCTTCGGCTCGACGCGGCCGCCGCTGCGGGAATTCCTGGAGTTCGTGGCCGCAAACGCCTTCGGCGCAACGATCAACCTGGGCGCGTATGCCGCGATCGTCGCATGGCTGGGTTCGAGCGGTTGGATCCCCATTGCCGGGGTGGCCATTGGGTCGCTCGCCGGGCTGACGACGAACTTCATGCTGTCGAGCCGCGTGGTGTTCTCCACGCGCCGGCTGAGAAAATCGGCGTCGGCGGCCGAACTCGAGCGAAAAGTGTGAACGCGGGCCGCGGCGCCGGAGGGCGGTCTCGAGACCGCGCGGGCCACGGTGAGGTAGGGGCGTCAATGCATGACCAAGTGCTCAAATCCGCATCTTGGCGCGTGCTCGCCGTGCATTGCGGAGATATTCTGTGCGGCACCCGGGTGCCGGCGACATAGCACGGTGAAATTGAATGAATCTTGACAGCGTTACCACTCCGTCCACCCTCCTGGAGGCGGACATCGAGGCCAGAGGCGCGAGGCGCCTGCTGGTGATCGCCGTGGTTGCCATTTTCTTCGCCAAGTGCTTGTTTGCCCTGGCGCTGTTGCCTCATTTCAAGGACCTGATCAATCCCGAGTACAGCGTCGGCAACGTGGACAACTACGTGTCCCTCGCGAAGAGCCTCGAGAACGGCGATGGCTACCGATTTTTCCCGGATACCTCGTTGACACTGATGAGAGAGCCCGGCTTTCCCTATTATCTCGCGATGCTGAAGTCGTTTTCCGATCAGTTTCAGAAAATCGCCGTGGTTTTGAATATCGTGTTCTCATCGCTGTGCGCCGTGCTGATCTTCAATCTGGCGAAGTCGATGGTGCGGATTCGTTGGGTGCCGTTCATTGCAGCGCTCCTATTCATGCTGCATCCCGGAGTGATCGTCGCCGAGCAGCGCAACGGCATCGAAATCCCGTTCACGCTGCTGCTGCTTGGGTTTTTGCTGCTGACGCGCAAGGCGCTCAGCTCGGATTCCCTGGTCGATTACGTGAAGGTGGGCGTCACACTGGGCGCCATATCGCTGGTGCGAAGCACGGCCTTGCTGTTTCCGACGTTTCTGGTCTTTTATGGATACATCTTCAATGGCGGTTGGCGGTCGGTGATCCGGTCTGTGGCGAGTATCGCGTTGATATTCGCCTGCGCATTGCTGGCGATGTCCCCATGGATCGTGCGTAACTATGCGCTGGTGGGCCAATTCATACCCACCGCGAGCGTGCAGGGAATCGCCATGCAGGCGGGAAACTACATCTGCGTGCACGAAAATGACGAACCCAAGAAGACTTTTCATCAGCTGGACGATGATGCCGCCGAGGTTCGCAATACACTGGCGACCCAACAGGGCTACCGCTTCAAAGCCTCTTACTACCAATACTTCTACGATGCCCACGACGAGGTGAAGTTCAACAGTTCCTTGGCCGCCGCGGTCGTCGACCAATACCGCCGCTCGCCATCGCTATTCATTCGATGCGCGTCGGAAAACGTCTTCAATTTCTGGTTCCAGGGCAAGGACGACCGGGCGACGATCGCCAATATGATCGTCGAGTTGCCGTTCATGCTGCTGGCGGTCGCAGGTGCCGTACTCGGTTGGCGGCAGATCCACAAGCCGACGTTCGGACTGTGCGCGCTGTTTCTGGTGTACACCCTGGGCGTGTATATCCCCATCCACGCACAGGCCCGCTACAGCATTCCCATCATGCCGCTCCTGGCCATATTGGCGGCGATCCCGATTGCTCGATGCTTCGGGTTCCTGTCCCCGCGGCCCAGTCCGGACACCTTCACGCTTGCACGGTCGTGAGAGGCATGGCCGTGTCCGTCAATGAAAAAGCGCTCGTTGCCGATCGGTCGATCGGATCGGTCGCGAGTAAACTGTTCAAGTTCGTGCTGGTCGGTGGGGCTTGCACCGCGCTTCAATATGTCCTGTTGATCGCACTGGTGCAGGGGCTGGGATGGCGTGCCGCGCCGGCATCGATGCTGGGCTATCTCGCAAGCAGTATCGTAAGTTATGTGTTGAACCGGTCGTTCACCTTCGAGTCCGCGGCCGATCACCGCCGCTCCTTGCCGAGGTTCTTTGCGATCAGCCTGATCGGATTGGGCTTGAACGGTGCCATCACGTACGTGGGTGCCGAGGTGCTGGGCGTGCACTACCTGATCGCACAAGCGGCAGCGACGGGTGTTACGCTGCTGTGGAATTTTCTGGCGAACCTTCGATGGACGTTTTAGGAGCCACCGTGAATCAACCGGCGAAAGGCGACTTGGCCATCGACCTCGTAGTTCCCTGCTACAACGAAGCGGAAGCACTCCCCGAAACCCATCGGCAGCTCGCGCATCTCATGGACACGATGATCCGGTCGAACATGATATCGGCGCAGAGCCGGATCTATTACGTCGACGACGGCAGCCAGGACGAGACGTGGTCGCTCATCAGTACGCTGAGTCAGAGCGATTCGCGGGTCACCGGGTTGCGCCTGTCGCGGAATTTCGGTCACCAGTCCGCTCTGCTTGCCGGGTTGTTCACGGCCACGGGGGATGCCGTCATCAGCGTGGATGCGGACCTGCAGGATGATATAGCCGTCATACCGGAAATGGTTGGCAACTATCGCGCCGGCAGTGAAATAGTCTACGGCGTACGCCGCAGCCGGGCCACGGACACGGCGTTGAAGCGCAATACGGCGCTCCTCTACTACAACGTGCTGCAGGCCTTCGGTGTTCGAATCGTCCACAATCACGCGGATTACCGCTTGATGGGCAGAAAGGCGATTGCAGCGCTCAAGGAGTATTCGGAAGTCAACTTGTTTCTGCGGGGCATCGTCCCTTTGATCGGCTTCAAGTCCACGCATGTCTACTACGATCGCAAGGCGCGCATGGCCGGCGAGTCGAAGTACAACATACCGAAAATGCTGCGTCTCGCGATCGATGGGATCACATCTTTTTCCGCGGTACCGCTGCGTTTCGTGTCCGTCATGGGAATGGTCGTGTTCGTCATCTCGATCGCCATGGCGACCTGGGTGCTGTGGATCAAGCTATTCACGGCCCGCGCCGTGCCGGGTTGGGCGTCATCCGTCATTCCTATTTATTTCCTCGGCGGGATCCAGCTGTTGTGCTTGGGCGTCATGGGCGAGTACCTCGCCAAGGGCTATGTCGAAAGCAAGCGGCGCCCGCGCTACTTGATTTCCGAGCGCGTCGCGGAGGAGGCCGGCCCGCAGGCCGGCGCGGCAGAGCCGGCAACCGAGAGCCGGTCGAGCCTGGCATGAAGAAGGCTTCAGGCTCCGACCGGCTGCACCGGCCGGTCGATGAAACGCCGCCGCAAGTAGTCCGAGGTCGGTTTCTCCAGGTGGTTCAAGGAGAGGATGGACAGGCCGATGCACACTCCCATCGCGACAGCAGCCATGCCATAGGCCAACGCGCCACCGCCGGAGAATGCGCCCGCCTTGGTAAAAATTTGGATTACGTATGGATGAAACAGATAGAGCGAGTAGCTGGCGTCGCCGATGATCACCACGCCTCGGGGAAGCTTCATTCCGTACATGCCGTACACCAAGCAGTAGAACGCGAGCGCCGCAGGGATTCCCCACCGGATCGACTCATCCCAGCGAATCGACCAGAGGGTCGCCAGGGGCATGCAGGCGATGAACAAGGCTCCGGCCATCAGCCAGGGTAGCCGCGCCGCCACCGGGCGCCGCGCCGAAGCGCCCAAGGCTAAGCGCATGAGCAGTGCATGGCAGAGCATTCCGTAGGCGAACTCGAGAATGATGGGACGGCTGAAGAAGCGCAGAGGCACCGATTCGATGGGCAGCGACTTGCCCAGCACGACGATGACGATCAACGAGGCGGCGGAGATCACCGCGCGGTACTTGTGGCTCGCGGCCATCGACAGAGCAAAGATGAGATAAAAGAACATCTCGTAGTTGAGCGTCCAACCGAGGAACAGCACGGGCGTCGTCTCGGCGGTGCCCTTGCGGAACGGAATGAACGCCAGCGATTTCAGCAGGTCGACGACGTTGGCGGTAGTATTCCTGAGCATGTTCGGCATGACGAGCGCAACGCAGAAAACGGCGATGGTACCGATCCAATACAGCGGTACGACGCGAATGAGGCGCTTGGCGAAAAAATGTTCGCCGGATCTCTCGGTCACGTAGCACATGATGAAGCCGCTGATGACGAAGAACAGATCCACTCCCCACGCGCCGTTGGCCAGCATCCGAATATGGTGCGTGAACACCGCGAGGGCCGCCAAGGCCCGCAGCATCTGCACACTATCCAGCCGCATGGCGGGTGGATAGCGAACCCGATCGGCAGCGTCCGAAGAAGCGTTCATCAATGGGAGCGCCGGAACGCCCGCAGCACCGGCTTTTCGACGCAGCGGAATGTCAGCATGCCGAGCAGCGATGCGCCGAGAATCTCGACCGCGAGATAGGGGCCCAGCCATTGGCGGCCGAACGCCTCGCTCCACAAACGGCTCACCGGATCGACGATGAGGGTGTGCGTCATGTAAATGCTGTAGGAGGCCTCACCCACCGCAAGCAGCAGAGCCCGCACGGCGCCATGCTCGGTCCTGTCCTCGAGCAGTGCGCAGACCGCGGTTGCCAGCACGCAGAAAATGACGCCCACCACATAGGTCAGAGACGATGCCTCGGCGGTCGACACATAGACCACGTAGATGCCGGTCAGGACGATGGCGATGCCGATGCCGTTGTCGAAAGGCACGACAGGCACCGCATCGCGATGCTGCAAGAACAGGCGAATTGCACCTAAGAGGATGCCGCCGGCGAAATACAGCATGATGGGCTGCACATAGAACGATGCGAATCGGCATGCAGGCGCGCCGCAGCCGCCGTCGAGGAGGAGCGGCCCCAGCAGAGTCAGGGCAAGTAGGGTGGCGACGACCGCGATCAACCCGCGGGACGGCTTTTGAAAGAGCGCAAGCGCGAACAGCGCGTAGAAAAACATCTCGTAGTTGAGGGTCCAGCCACGGCTCAGCAGAGGCTGAAACAGGCCGGACTCGTTTTCATAGGGGATGAACGCGAGGGACTTGACGACCTTTGCCAGTTCCGGGACGCGGGCGCGCCAGATGAGGCCGGCAACGACCAGCAGGGTGATGAGCCAGTACAGCGGTACGATTCGAATAATGCGACGCCACAGGAACCGTGGCGATGCGCGCGGTTTGCCAAAATCGTCGAAGCTCGTGATGGTCATCACGAAGCCGCTGATCAAAAAGAAAATTTCCACCCCGTGCCGCCCGAGGATTTCGGCGAGATGGATCAGCGACGTGTCGACCCGATCGGCAGCCGTCCTTTGGGAAAAGCGCAGCAGCGAATGATCGGCCACCACGAGCAGTGCGGCGATACCCCGGAGCCCCTGGATGGCGTTGATTTTTCCGATGCGGGACATCGTACGAAACATACCATGAGTGAGGCACGGCAAGGCCGGAACGAATCCACATTGGCCGCAAATCGAAAAAGGTCGTTAACAAGCGCTCGAGAGCGGCTGCGGCGGCGAGACGCGCTCACCGCAGCCGTGACGAGTTACGGGTAATTGGCGGGGTACGCCGTCCGCAGCAGCGGATGCGCGGCACATGCCGCCGCCACCGCGGGCCATTGAGCGGCGGCGGGTACTTGGGAGCCGTTCAGCCGCGTCCAGAAGGCATGCGATGCCTGGTAGGTAGTGTTGAGCGCATCGATGATATCGAGGGGGGTGAACGGGCCGCCATATTTTCCGAAGTAGGTGGTGTACATATCGCCGGATTGCACGTCCATCATTGCCGTCATTTTCGGGCGTAAGTCGACGTTGCCGGCGTTGCCGTCCACGCCCATGTAGGTGCGCATGCCGTCGCCCAGGATCGTGGTCCCCAGCCTCGAGATCGCCGACTGGCCCAACGTATCGGCAGCACCCGCCGCGATCCGATTGTTTGCCATCCATTGCTCCAGTGCGATCGCGGAAGCGCCGTTGACAAAGTAGGAGTTGGCCATGATCACGCTGGTGTGCGGTAAAGCCGCCGTGGTCGCGGTCAGTAAGCGTTGCAGTTGGGTCAGCCAGGCTTGGTCGCTGTACTGGGGAGCAACCGAGCCCAAGTTGGCGGCGGCCTGCGCAAGCGTAGAATCTTCCTGGAAGAACACGGCCTCGACGTACGGATCGCCGTCCAGATGCTGGCCGAGCGCCTGCATCGCGGCAATGAAACGGTCCATGACCGGCGGGTACCACAACGCCGGCGCATAGATGCCGGTGGACGCACCGCCGGAGTTCTGTCCCCACCAGCCGAAGCTTCCGGATACCGGGCTCGTGCCGTACGAGGGATTGTTCAGGATATAACCCGGGATGATGCTGGTATCGCCAGCGCTGTACGCATGCTGCCCGTACAGCCACATCTCGATGACCAGGTGCTTGGGTTTGTTATAGGCCGTCTTCAATCGGGCGAGCACCGCATCGATCACGGAGAAGTCGTATTTCCCCTGCGACGGCTCGATCGCGGCCCAGGTGATGAACATGCGATAACCGATGATCGCGTCCTGATTGTTCAGATCGTTCATCTCGGGAGTCATTCCGCCCATCGCCGAATCGCCACCCTTGACCACTTGATAGGACGCCATGTAATGGCCGGGATTCCACTTGATGCTGCCGGACGGGGTCGGGGTCACCACAGGCGGGGGCGTCGTCACGCATTGCCCGTTGACGCACACTTGCGGCGGCGGGCCGGGCTGCGCCGCCGACTGGCTCCATGCCGATGCCGTGAAAAGGGCCAAAATGCTGAGCATGGCAACACTGGCAGCTGCGCGGGGTCGAATCATCGGTATCTCCTCCCAGGAAAATGGTGTCGGCTGCGGCACGCGCCGGCACGACTGAAAGTTCGATGGTGCAGCATCCCTCCGCCGGCTTGGAGGATCAACTGTCTATGCCTTGCGACAGAGCAGTTATGCAATGCCGCGGCCATCGTCGTATGTATTCAGCCTGCTCCGCCGTCTGCGGTACCGTCGGCCAGCTCTTGCTGCGCGCGCTCTGGCGCCACAAACGGTTGAGGCGTTTGAGGGCGCCCTTTCCATCGAGGTCCTCTTCGGCAAGCAGGCAGCCTATCACGATGCCCGTGCGCCCGATGCCTGCGCGGCAGTGCACGTAAACGCACCGACCTTGGCTGAGTGCCGCCTGAATGGACGATTGCAATTGCTGCATCTGCGCCGGATCATCCGGTACGTAGGTGTCGGGGATGGCGCTGCGCAGGTAAATGGCGTTTTCGGGCAATAGCTCGTCGTAATCCGGTCTTTCGTGCACGTCGGTCAGGTCGATGAAGTAGTCGATGCCGGCCCCGGCCAATCGCTCGAGGCGCTCGCGTGCGTCGCGCTCATCGGCGCCGTAGGGATGTTCGCCCGCCAGCAGTCGGCCTGGGATGACCCAGTACGTATTCGGCAGGGGCGTGGGCGGCTGGGCGGCCTTCATGCGTACTGCACGTTCGCGTAACGTGCCCCAACGGTCTCGTATCGCAGCGCCATGCGACGCGCGCAAACGATGCCTGCGAAATACCAGTAGAGAAAAGTGACCGACGTGAACAGATGGAAATTATTGTAAAGAGTGGCAACCATGAATATGGCCACGACACCGGTCCAGCCGGCGGCGATTGCCCCGACCAGGCCTGTGTCGCGCCGAGCGACCGCAACGCTGTCGGTGAAGATCATCCAGTTCAGCGCGATGATCGCGAGGACGCCGAAGACGCCGAGTTCGAGCAGAAAGGCGGCAAACGATATTTCCAGAATATTCTGGAACTA
>PLAH01000076.1 GCA_003134045.1 Gammaproteobacteria bacterium | reverse complement strand
CGATGATCGCGACCACGATCATGAGTTCGATGAGGGTGAAACCACGTTGAATTCTTGTCATCATTTTGCTCCGTCCAAAAAGCCTAACCGTTAAGACAAGAAGCCCCTTTTACAAGGGGCTTCAAGTTTGCCTCAATAAGTCGACCTTGCAGGTTCGACGAAATCACATTACGAGTGACAGGAAACCGGCAAATACTGCGCAGGAATCGTCGTGCTCGACGCGCTGCCTGAGCCGGCCAGGGTGGCGCCGGTCGGAGCGGCCGCGCTGCCACACTGCCACAACACGTCGTTGTTGGCGTTCGTGTAGGGAATCATGTACAGAGTATTGCTGCCCGAGGCGGCCAACTTCGCGTTGGCACTGTTGCCGTACGCGATAACGATGGAGCCGGAAGTCACCGTAATGCTGCTTTCGTACTTACCGATCGAACAGCAGGTGCCGGTCAGTTGAGTAATGGTGGCGGGAAAAGTGCCGCTATTGGCATAGTATTCTGCAATGGCCGTTTTCCACCCGTCGCCCAATGTCAGACCTTCCGTCACCTGGGCACGAATAGTGTAGTTCTGGTACGCGGGAATCGCGATGGCGGCCAGGATGCCGATGATCGCGACCACGATCATCAATTCGATCAGGGTGAAACCCTTTTGAACCTGCTTAAACATAATTACTCCTTGAGGAAGACATGACAACTCGCATTCGAACAACGGCCCGCGCCGGTGATTGGGAAGGAAGCAATTGCCGTGCCAACGTCTGATCATCTAATGCAAGTTATTGATAAAAATAGCATTAACTATAGGTGAGCGGCCTATCGATGCGTATAAGACGTCGCCTACGGGTGTTTCTGTGGCGTCTTACGTCACACGCTGACAAATATTGTCACCAAGGGCGGTAAGCGTTAAGCGACCTACTCGTGGTAGGAATTCTCAGCGTTGATTTCCCAAACATCGGACTTGCCGCGGCCGCAATCGATGATCGCATTGACGGCCCCGTTGGCGGACAACATGGAGTGGTCCTGATTGTTATACCGGTGCATCCCATTGCGTCCCACCGGATAAAGATTCGAAAATCGGTCCAAATAGGCACGGACCTGCCCGAACTGGCTGTATTCGCCAAAATATGCGGGGTAAGCTTTAGGTACGCGAACCACGGTTCCGTCCAACACCTCCTTGCGGTCGATCATTTGGATTTTCTCGAGTTCTCTGGCGGCAAAGTCGAGGAATTTTCCGTCGTCCATCGACCACAATTCGTCCCCTTGCCTGCAGAAATACTCCAAGCCGAGCCAAATGGTGTCGGGATCGGCCACCAGCGCCGGACTCCAGTTGTTGAATACTTGTAAACGGCCGATTTTGACGTCGCGCTCTTGAATGTAAATCCAATTGTCCGGGGGCATCCCATTGGCCGCCCCGCGGCCAGTGCCGCTCGACTTCATCCTTTTTACGAGCAACCCGGCGGTCATGAAATCCCGGTAGGGAAGCCGATCCGCAATGCGAAACACGTTGGGATCGTCGGGTTGGAGCATGGCGGTAAGCTCACGAATCGGCATGGTCGACACGAAAAAATCACACGTTACGCGCCTGACCGAACCGGTCGCGTTGTCCTTGACGCTGACGGCTGTCACTGCGGACGCGTTGCGCTCAACTCCAACGATGCGGTGTCCGAGGTGAATATCCGCTCCGCGCAACGCGATCTGGCGGGCGACCTCTTCCCACATCTGGCCGGGACCGAATTTTGGATAAAGGAAGCGCTCGATCAGGCTGGTCTCCGTGCGCTGTTGTGCGGTATCGGTCGCGGAGCGCGAGAAACCCGAGAGCGCGTGCACTATCGCTTTCGTAACGGAGAGTCCTTTGATGCGTTGAGCGCCCCATTCCGAAGATATCTCTTGGCAACCGACCCCCCAGACTTTTTCGGTATAGTCCTTGAAAAAAGTCCGGTATAAACGGTCGCCAAATCGATTGATGAAGAAATCCTCGAGCGATGCTTCCGGCGATCGATGGCCCAGCTGCGCCCGAGCGTAACTGAGCCCGATTCGAAGCGTTTCCAGAAGGCCCATGTTCATGACCGTCGCGGCGTTGAGCTTGAGCGGATAGTCGAAATATCGTCGCCGATAAAAGATTCGCGAAAGGCGGCGACGGACCAGCATGACCGCGTCGGGGGACTCCGACCTTGAGATTTCCGGAACCACGTCGCGGACCTGTCCCTGGTAGTTGAGCTTCAGGATCTCGCCAGTTGCTAATTCTCCCCCGGCCACCGGAAGCATCTCCTGCCACCAGCGCATGACCCAATCCGATTTGGAAAAGAAGCGGTGACCGCCCAGATCCATCCGATTTCCGCGGTAATTCACCGTCTTGGAAATTCCTCCGACTTGGGCATCCGCCTCGAAGACGATAGGGGTGATATCGGAACGTCGTAGCAGTTCGAGCGCTGCGGTCAGACCCGCAGGCCCGGCTCCTGCGATGACCGCGATCCTCCTATGCCGGTCCGTGGAACTCATATCGGAATCCTTTCAAACCGAGGTGCGACGCACGAACAGAATTTGACGGCGCATCAAGAAATTGCACGTAAACGTGCATCCCGCAGCGATGGACTTGGCGACGAGATAGTGCATACCCAGTTGGTTGACTGCCATGAAAATGACGGCCTCATTGACGACGATTCCGGCAGCGCCAATCCCCATGAAAGTCGCGAATTCCAATCTCCGGTCCCGCAGCGCGTGCTGCTTGAATGCGACCCTGACGGAAAGTTCGTAGGCCACCACCGCCCCGACGAGGTAAGAGCATGTCGCAGCAATGACGTAGTCCCACGAAAAAAAATGAACCAGAATCCACAGGATCGTCATGTCGACACACAGCGCGCAGCCGGATGCAGCGGCATAGCCGATGGCCTCGGTCAATAGGCGAGTCATGTGCTGGGCGCGGATGGACGCATGTAGCTGCAATCGTAGAGACTCCAATTCAGGCCGTCGCCGGCGCTCCGGCGCTGTACCGCACCAAGGCGTAGGTCCTCCGCGGCCACGACAAAATCCAGCTGCGGATCACGGCAGACGCTGACGAGTCCTTCCTTGGTAAGCGGTCGCGATCCGCGCCGTATGGGATCACCATTGGCCGGTCTTCTGCTGCCGGAACTGCGCAGCCGCCAGTCGGGGTCCAACAGCGGGACGAGCACCAGCGACCGTCGCTTGACCTCCATTGCTGTCGCTCGCGAGAAAACCACCCCGGCGGACTGGTCTACCGAGAGGTAACTCGGGCGAAGCAGAGTAAACCACGCGAACGCGGCCGAATAGTGCGCGGGAGCAACGTAGACGCTGCTCGCCGGTGGTATGGCCCTGCGCCAATCGGCGAACGCACTGATTTTAGTCAGCGCAACGTCACGCACGAGCCCGCTCAATGCCCCCGGCATGACGATCGCGAAGCAGATGCCGAGCGAGGCCACGATCAGGGTCAATGCCACGGCGGAGCGAGTCGTGGCAATGCAGTGGATGACCAACAGCGTTACCAGGAATGCCGGAATCCGTAACTCGAAGATCGCTCTCATCCGTGCGATTGCCGATACCTCATCGCGTGCGCCGAGTTGCGCGGAGAAGGCGATGTTCCATGATTTGAACGCCACCCAAGCGACTATAGCGAGCCCAAATGCGCCCGCGACCCACCTCAAGTGCAGGGCGGTGCGCGAGCCGATCTGCTCTCGCATCAGCCAAATGATCAGCCCGAGAGCCATGCAAATGATTCCATGGGCAGGCGCGAGCAGCCATCCTGCAATCAGCAGCATGGCGGTAAGCGGACCACATCTCCTGTCTCGGCACATGGCCGCGGCAGTGGGCACCATCAGCAAAACGCTGGCGAAGCAGGTAATCCACATCCAGCGCCACGCCTGGGCTTGGATCAGAATTGCAATATAGCCGATCGATCCCGCTATGAAGGCAATCGCCAGACCGGTGGCGCCCACGAGACCAGCCGCGATGCACAGGGTGCGTATTTTTGCGTCCCGCAAGGCGGTCGCCGTCACCGTCAAGCCCAAGAGGGGACGGCCGCTACACTCCCAGTCATCGCTCGTCCACAGGCGTGGAAACAGAAAGACCGATCGCTCTCGGACGACTTCCAGCCACGGCGGATCCAAAACCGTTAGAAGGCCAGGGCTCGCCGGTGCGCGAAGCGCCCAGAGCGAAACTCCGAAGATCAATAGCACTCCGAATGCTGCCGCAAAGATATTGGTGCGCAGCGACGAGCCAAGGCATACGAGAACCAGCATACCGGGCAGAGCCATTATCGGATGCACGAAAAAGGCTGCAATAGCGATCAAGAAAGCTATTGTTTTGCGATTGTAAAAGTGAAAGAGTAGGGCGGAAATGACCAGCGTCTCAGCGAGTGAGCGCGCCGTCAGGCAGTCTTCCGCATAACGGAATACAGCGTAGCCACCGTAAGTTCCATCGGCGATCACCAGTAGTGCGATCGCCAGGCATGCCAGGCGGCCATTGGATAATGCTCGGACCAAAGTCCACGCGGCTGCGAAAAGCCAGAATTTGAATGCGAGCGACAGAGCCAGGGCCGCGGTAGGAAGGCCGAGCCAGACGATGCAGTGTGCGTACAGCGCGGAGAAAATCGTATATTTGTCTTGAGACTCGTTTCGTAGAAAGATATCTGTGGCGAGACCCGGATGAATCCTGGCCATCGCTTGTACGGCATAGAGCTCCGCGTCTCCGTTCAAGCCTTCGTACACGTGAGTAGCCGACCACAGCACAACGAGCACAAGCGTCAGCGCAAGCGCCAGCAGCATCGACCAAAGATCTACAGGCTCAGCGCCAACGGCGTCACAAGTCCGGTTAATTCTACGACTTTCGAGCATTTGCAAGAGAGGTACCCAATGATCAGCGGTCTGCGATGCGAGGATACGTATGATTATGTCTGGTGTGGGACTGAAGAGGTGTGACAAAGTGCGCACTCGTCTGCGACTGCTTGGTCACTTCAGCGTCTCATGGAGATGTGCCTTGCGCCTGGTTGCGGCTCGAGTCTGAAAACGCGAATCGCTCGGCGCCGGTCGTTGATGCAGGCGCCTGCCTTTGATATGTGGGTCCAATACTCCACTCTTCCACGCCGGTTCCGCGCTCGACCAAGACCGCTGCCGGCCAGTTCTGTCGCCTTAGTTCGGCGTCCAACTCACGCCCTCGACTGGCCAAGACTAGGTCCGGAGCCTTGAGCAGCGGATCCATTTGAACCAAGTCGGCGATATAGAATCCGGTGTCGTCGTGTATAAAGTAAACATTCTGTCCAGGGCGCCGAGGCTTCGGCAGTTGCTGCGAGTGACGAGCGATGATGACGTCGATCTGATTCATCTGATACGGGACGACCAGGAGAAGATTCAATAGCGCCGCGGCGCCTACAAATGCGGCAAGCCGGCCATTAGACTCCTGTCGTCCGGTCATGGCACAGGCCGCCAGTATTGGCATGACCCCCCAGGCGGAATGGAAATAGCGGTATCCCCAGCCGTGTCCCTGGTCGAAAATTACGACGAGATATCCTACAAACGTTACCGCGGCGGATTGCGCCAAGAGCCGAACGCGGTCGTCGCCGCCGCGGCGTAGGCGTCCCAGCACCGCCAATGGAAACAGGCAAGGCACCGCCCAGATCCACATTTTGACCACCGCAGCAACGCGCATATCGATCATCGACGCGTCCGGGAAGCTGAATGCGGAGTCAATCGAGTTGCTGATTAGATCCAAGCTGGAGTTGCCCGTGTTAATCACGCCGCGCAGGTGCAACCAACCGGCGCCCACCACGGCCAGCAATGGCAGATAGCCGAGGGACAGTGGGAAAAAGCATCGCCGTTGTTCTTTGGAGCGCAACATCGCGATGATCCAGGGCGCGGCAAACAGGGCGTGTGGAAAGGGACTGTGCAATATCAGGGCGAGCGAGCCGACGACGCCGGCCCCAAAACTGCGACGGGGTGTGGGCTTCAACAGCAGCCAAACGAAAAGCAAATTCGCAGTCAGGCGCGACTGCATCGAATAATAAGAAATTGCATTCGCTACGAACGCTCCGGAAGCCAACGTGAACAGGACTGCCCAACCTGCGGCGCGCCGATCGTCGGTAATGTTCAGTGTAATACGATGAATGAGGAAAATTGCGAATCCCGCCAAGCAGGGATTGCACAGCCAGGAGAGGCCCACCGCTTCGAAGGGCGCGAGAATGAGTGAGAAACCGGGCCAGAACACCTCGATCGCTTCCCCCGTTGTCCGCGACGCAATCAAAAAGCCACCGTTGAACCCCGGCGTGACCAACCAGTCGACGACCGAAGGCGGCAAATGTGCGCTCAAGTGACCCGCCGCAAAAATCTTCGCTTGGAAGACCTCCGCATACTCGTCCATCGAAAAGGCAGTATGGTGGTAGACGAAAACCGCGCCCAGTGCCAACAAAATGACCGTTGCTGTCGCGACCGCCGCCATATGCGCGCCTATCCAATCGACGACTTTGAATGGCGCCGCAGGTCTTTTCCAACAGGCAGCCAATGTGCAAACGCCGAGAGTCAGCCATGCGGTGTCGAAGTCGTCGTTCATCAGCAGGTAGCGGAAAATACCTGACATGTATTGAGTCGAGAAAAACCAATGATCGGCGGCGTAGAAATACGCCAGCGCCATTGCGGACAGCAGGACGCAGAGGATCATGATCCGGGAACTCGTCGAATCCGCTTGGGGAGGATTACGCGTCTGTCGTGGTCTCGGTGTCGGTGAATACAAGGGAATTTGCCACACGCTGGAAAAGCTACGCAAGCTTTGCGCAGCGAATATTGCCACTGATAGGGACGTCTTTGACCGTCATCGACCTGGTATCGTCCTACCCTATTCGATGCCGAGCTTCTTGATTCGATAGCGAAGAGCGCGAAACGACATGCCCAGTATCTTGGCCGCCGCGGTCTTGTTGTACCGAGTTTTGTCCAGAGCTTTCATGATGGCCTCGCGCTCGATGTCTTCTAGTTGGTCTCCGAGTGCGGAGGCAGCCGTTGGGGGCAGGTTGGGAAAATCGATGGGTGCAAGTGCTGGCGTTGGCCGTAATTGAATATCGACCGCGTTGATTTCGCCGCTCGTGTTCAATGTGACGGCACGTTCCAGAATGTTCTCCAGTTCCCGGACGTTGCCCGGAAACGAATAGGTGTCCATTGTCTTCAAGGCGTCCGTCCCAAGCACGGGCGGGGTGACTTTCATGCGGCGGCCGAGTCGTCGTAATATCGCGTCGCTAAGTTCCGGCACGTCTTCCCTGCGTTCGCGCAGCGCAGGCACTCGCAGCTCGATGACGTTCACGCGATAAAACAGATCCTCTCGAAACCGGCCTTCCGCCACGAGTTCGGAAAGGTTCTTGTGGGTCGCGGACAATATGCGCACGTCGATCGCGACCTCGTGCTGCTCGCCGACCGGGCGGACTGCCCTCTCCTGAACCACTCGCAACAGTTTCACCTGCATGTGAAGGGGTAAATCGGCGATCTCGTCCAATAACAGCGTGCCGCCCTCGGCGGATTGGATCAGTCCTTTCTTGTCGCTCACGGCGCCGGTGAAGCTCCCTCGCTTATGCCCAAATAGCTCGCTCTCCATCAATTCATTGGGGATGGCACCGCAGTTAACGGGTACGAACGGACCCTCTCGGCGGGGCCCGGAATCGTGAATCAGCCTTGCCACCAGTTCTTTACCGGTGCCGGACTCCCCGGAGATATGCACGGGTGCCTGGCTTCGGGCCACCCGACCGATCATTTCGCGCATCTCCTGCATTGCCTTGGAAGTTCCCAAGAGACGTGGCCCGAAAAGTGCCGTATCGCCATTCTTATCGACGGACATCTTGACGGCTGTAGCGACCAGCTTGCGAAGTCCCGCGAGGTCTAGAGGTTTCGATACGAAGTCGAACGCTCCCAGTTTGAGGGCTCGGATGGCAGTTTCCATGTTCCCATGCGCGGTAATCACGGCGACAGGGACCCCGGGTGCATATTGCTGGATCCACTCGATCAGCTCCAATCCGTCGCCGTCCGGCAGCTGCATGTCGGTCAGGCACAACTCATATCGATCTGTCTTGAGCATGCGCTGCGCAACGGCGACGGTCGCCGCCGTATGGGGGTTGAGATCCATGCGCTGCAAGGTGATGGAAAGCAGCTCACAAAGATCGGGCTCGTCGTCGACAACTAGAACTGCGGGCTTAGACATTTGTCGATTGTAGCGGGTGCAGGTTGATTGGCGAGCCGCAGACCGTCATGTCGTAGGCGTGACGAAAATGGTTTCAGGCGCCAGGTCCGCCATGCGCCTCTCCTGAACCATCGAATATGCGGTTTCCAAGCGCTTGGCGAACGAACGGGTATCGAATAACGCGGTCTTGAGTCGATTCCGCGCCAACTTTTGCTTGATTTGCTCCAAGAGCCGAGGTGTCTGCGCAAGCTCGGCGGCCATCGCCTCGTACTGCTCGGCCGTCGTCGTGATGAGCTCAGGCAATTCGATGGCTTCGAGCAAACTGGCGGCAACGCGACCTGCAAACGCCCGCCCCGCGCACGTCAGCACCGGCAACCCCGCCCACAAGGCATCGCTCGCGGTCGTACCGGCATTGTAGGGGAGTGTGTCCAGGAAAAGATCCATCGCACGAAAACGCGCCAGATAGTCCTCTTGAGCAAGATATTTGCCGAGCACGATTCGGCAGGGATCGACGCCGCGGATTTGAGCCTCTTTGCGCAGGTTTCGCTCTGCGATTTCATTCCCGGCATAGAGGAAAAGACTACTTCCCTCCACACGGAGCAATATGCGCATCCACACGGCAAAGGTGGCCGGCGTTATCTTGTAATTTGCGTTAAAGCAGGAAAAGACAAAACCTGTGGCCGGCAACCCAAGCTCTTCGCGCGTGAACGTGCGATCGACCGTCGGTCGCTTGGAGTCATTCACTTGATAGCTGGGAAGGTAGATGATCTTTTCCGAGTAAAATTCTCGCTCGTGGATCGGAATAATCGTGGGATCGGCCAATATATAATCCATGTAGGGCGCGCCCATCGTTCCGAGATATCCGATGTAGCTCATCTGTATCGGGGCGGCTCTCAGCGCGAAAACCTTCGGTCTGGCGAACTCGGTGAATCCACCAAGATCCACCGCGATATCGATACCCATTTCACGCGCTGTCTCAGCCACTTCCAGGTCGGAGCGTTCACTTACATCGATAAAACGATCGAACGCCTTCTCCAGGCGAGCGCGTACGGCATCTTGCACCTTGGGACCAAAGGCAAATCCGGTGGTCTCGAATTTCGAGCGATCGTGCACCTCGAACAGTTCGGCCGTTAAGCGCGACACCGGATGATCGCGAAAATCGGCCGAGAAATACCCGATCCGAATCTTATCGCCAGGCGGCCGCCGTGCGATCGGACCGAGCGAATCGTCCGACGGGAACTCTTCCTCGGCCCAGATCTGCGCGGCTAAGCGATGCAAAAGCGGCGAATCGACGAGGGCCAACACCTGGAAGGGCGCGGATACGGGTCTGCGAGCCATGAGTTCTCTCTCGAGTCGCTCCAAGTACGCGGTAAGACCGTCCCAATCGCATATTTGCATTTGCACGTATCGCCGAAATCCGAGAAGGTATTTTTGATCTCCTTTTAGCGCGATGGCTTGGTCGAAGCTGGCAATAGCCGCGTCGTGCCGCCCGCGGTTCAGTAGGGAGAAACCGCGACCCTGAAATGCCTCAACTTGGTCGGGCCTGAGGGCGATCGACTCATCGAAGCTTTCAATCGCAGCCTCGTGCCTGCCGAGCTCTTGGAGCACACATCCACGGTTCACGTAAACTTCGGCGTCATCGTTTTTGAGGACCATTGCCCGTTCGTAGCTCTCCAGCGCTTCGTCCAGCCGCTTCAGTTCCTTGAGCGAAAAGCCGCGGCTACAGTATGCCGGGTATGCTTGAGGCCCGTCGGGTTCGAGCGCGATTGCATCGTCGTAGCTCGAGACCGCTTCTGCGTGTCGCCGCATTTCCTGGAGGACATGCCCGCGAGAGCAATACGCCTCAACATAGTCGTACTTCAGAGCGATGGCCCGGTCGAAACCGGCCAGCGCCTCATCGTATCGCTTCAGTCCGGCGAACGCGAAGCCGCGACTCAAATGCGCCAAATACGGCGATAAATCAGCGGGAGTCAGTTCCACCGCCTTGTCGTAACTTGCCAGGGCAGCCTCGAACCGGCTCATCTCCTGCAGCACTTGCCCGCGATAGAAATAGCCTTCCACGTAGTCGGCGTGCAACGCAATTGCCTGCTCGAAACACGCGAGTGCGTCTTCGAGCCGTTTCATCTTCTTGAGCGCCGCGCCGCGGCTGGAGTGCACGAGATGGTTGGCGGCGTCGAGCTTTATCGCCTGGTCGTGGCTCGCAACCGCCTCCTCGTATCGCGTCAGCGCCGCGAGCGCCAGACCGCGGCCGTGGTGGGCCAAGTGCAAAAGACGTTCGCCAGGTGCGAGCTCGATCACCTTGTCGAAGTTCGCAATGGCGGCTTCGTATCGGAGCAATTCATGCAGCACATTGCCACGGTTGATATAGGCGTCGACATAGGCTCCGTGCAACGCGATCGCCCGGTCGTAGCTGACTAGAGCATCATCGAGCCGCTTCAGTTTTCGGAGCACAGAGCCGCGATTGAAATAGGCCAGAGAATCGTCGGCATTGAGAGCGATCGCGCGGTCATAGCTGGTCAGCGCTTCCTGCCATCGATCAAGGCGCTCCAATACTGCGCCTCGATTGCAGAATGCATTGGCATATTTCGGATTGAGCGCAATAGCTTGATCATAGTCGACCAACGCAGCATCCAATCGTCCCAGTCCATTGAGGGCATTGGCGCGCTTATAATGGGCCTCGGCGTGACCGCGCTTGCGCTCGATCACGGCACCGTACAGTTGAACGGCTCGATCTAGTTCCCCCGCCCGCAAGGCGATCGCCGCAATCGCATTCAAGGACTCCCAATGACCCGGGTCTGCCGCGAGGATCGATTGATAGGCGGCCGCGGCCTGCCCCGACTGCCCCTCTCGTTGCAGCCGTTGAGCCCGCGCCAAGAGTTCGGTCGTTGCCGGCGACATCTCCTGTTCAGTCGCTTTCGCCTTGAAGATATCGAGGAATTTTAACGCCATGGAGTAATCCTATCATTTACGGCAGGTGCGAAACCCGGCGACCTTCGATTGCGGGAATGGCGTGTCGAACGTCTCTGAGGATTACCTTGGCAGCCTGATTCGTGTCCCGAATTTGTTAGACTCATGCCATGGCCCCCAGATTTCTCAAGATTTTCAAGCCGAAGACTGCGAAGAATTTGGACTCGACGACGCTGGCAGCTAAGTTCGAGCAGGCAATCTTGCTCGCGCAACGGGGAGAGGTGGCCAAAGCAGCGGCGACCTACCGTGAGATCCTCGAGCTACAAGCCAACCATGCCGAGTCGCTCCTTCAGTTGGCGGAGATCGAAGCCAGCCAGCAGGATCCTGAAGCGGCCCTTCGATCGTATGCCGGAATCATCGAACTCAAGCCCGATCACGCCCCAGCATATTACAAGCGCGGCAATCTACTGCAAGCCCTAGGCCGCACGGAAGCAGCGCTGGCTGATTACGATCAAGCCGTTGCTCTGGACCCGGGTTACGCGAACGCATTTTGCAATCGCGGCGTCGTTTTGGGGCGGCTCAATCGATTGGACGAGGCATGGGTAAGTTACAATAGAGCGATTGCACTCGATCCAGCCGATGCACTGGCCTACTACAACCGCGGCGCCGTACTCCGAGACCTCAAGCGTTCGGACGAGGCGATCGCCAGCTACGATCAGGCCATCGCTGTGAGACCCAACTATGCCGAAGCCTATTTTAATCGGGGCAAGTTGTTCCAGGAGCTTCAGGAATGGGACGCCGCGCTGTCCAGTTACGACAGATGCATCGCAATATTTCCCGGTTTTTCACAAGCTTACCTAAACCGCGGCAATCTACTGCGCGAGACAAGGAAATTGGATGAGGCATTGGCTAGTTACAGTCAGGCCATCGAGATCGACCCCAATTATGCCGATGCTTACTGCAATCGCGGCATTGTGTTCAGAGAGCTGAGGCGATCGGATGACGCTCTCGCCAGTCTCGACCGAGCCATTGAACTAAAGCCTGACTTCGCCGAGGCACATTTCAACCGCGGGCAGTTGCTTGCCCAGGCGACGCGAATCGAAGCCGCGATTGCGAGCTTCGACAAGGCGATCGAGATCAAACCCGATTATGCGGAAGCGCTTTACAGTCGCGCCGCTGCGTTCACCCATATCCAGCAGTTCGGGGCGGCCATCGCGAGCTACGATCGGGCCTTCGCCCTCAAACCTGATCTCCGATATCTAGCAGGTTCGCGGCGGCACGCGAAGATGCATGTTTGCGACTGGAATGATGTCGAATCGGATATCGACGGGCTCCGTGCTGGTATCGAAGCCGGCGCTGCGAAGTCGCCACCGTTGCCGATTCTGGCTCTGGTGGACTCCGTGCGGTTGCAACAGAAAGTTGCAGAAATCTGGGTGGGCAGGGAGCACCCGGCGGAACATTCGCTACCCGAGATTGCGCGGCGTGCTGCGGGCGGCAAAATTAGTGTGGGGTATTTTTCCGCCGACTTTTTCGATCATCCGGTGGGAGCACTGGCTGCGGAATTTCTGGAAGCCCACGATCGCACGAAATACGAAGTGACCGCGTTTTCGTTCGGGCCCGATACCCAAGACCGTGTGCGAAAGCGCCTGGAGCGGGCGTTCGATCGGTTCATCGATGTGCGCGGAAAGTCCGATCGGGAAATCGCTTTGCTTTCGAGGAGTCTGAGCATCGACATTGCGGTCGATCTGGGGGGGCATACGGGCAACAGCCGTACCCGCATTTTCGCGCAGCGCGCCGCGCCGTTGCAGCTCAACTATTTGGGTTATCCCGGGACGATGGGTGCCAACTACATGGACTACTTGATCGGCGACCGGACGGTCGTTCCGGAGGCTCAGCAACGCCATTACACCGAGAAAATCGTGTATCTCCCCAATTGCTACCTGCCGCACGATTCGACGCGTGCAATTGCCGATACCGAATTCGCGCGCGAGTACCTCGGGCTGCCGCTCTTGGGTTTCGTATTCTGCTGCTTCAACAACAACTACAAGATAACGCCGGGCACTTTCGACGGTTGGATGCGGATACTGAAACGGATCGAGAATAGCGTATTGTGGCTGTCGCAAAACAATCCGACGGCGGCAAGCAACCTGCGGCAAGAAGCCGAGCGCCGAGGAATCGATGCGCGGCGGCTAATCTTCGCTAGCCGCATGTCTTCGTTGCCGGAACACTTGGCCCGATATCGCGCCGCTGGCCTATTTCTCGACACGCTTCCCTACAATGCCCATGCGACGGCCCTCGATGCACTGTGGGCGGGTTTGCCGGTGCTCACGTGTGCCGGCGAAGGATTTGCCGGCAGGGCCGCGGCGAGTGCACTCAAGGCGGTAGAGCTGCCGGAATTGATTACGTCTACTGCCGCAGAGTACGAAGATTTGGCTGTGCACTTGGCGGCAAATCCGCCGTATCTAGCGGAGATTAGGCAGAAGCTAGCACGAAATCGCCAGAGCACCGCACTGTTCGACACACCTCGATACGCCCGGCATTTGGAAGCCGCCTATACCGAAATTTATGAGCGCTATCGCGCGAACTTGCCGCCAGAGCACATCTACGTGAAATGCTAACGGAGTCGCTTACAGGTGTAGGTGCGGTCAGACGTGAAGCACCTTTGCCCCGTCCTATTCCTCCCACCGCTGCGGGTCGCTGAACACGATTCTAAAGATGCTGCCGTCTCCACCCCGCGGCTCATACAGCAGCACCGCGCGGTTCAGCTGGCACAGTTCGCGGGCGATGAAGAGGCCGAGGCCAGTGCCGCCCTTGCGGCCGGTAAAAAAAGGCTCAAAGATGCGATCCACCGCCTTGGCCTCGATGCCGGGCCCCCGATCCGACACCTCGAGGTAGGGCCGATTGCTGGGACTCAGGCGGCTCAACTTGATTTCGACGCTGATTCCGTCGCGGGCCTCGCCGTATTTGATGGCGTTTTCGCATAGATTCCAAACGACCTGGTGCAAATGGCTGGGATCGATGTGGACTTCCAGATCGTCCGTTTCCTCTTGGACGGCGATCCGTTCCTGGGGCACCTGCATGGTCTCGCAGAACTCGTTCAGGAAATCGTCCAGCCAGTGCGCGAGAGTGAGGCGGGTCGGCTTCGTGGCCTCGCGCCGCGAGAGCTGCAGCACGTTGTTGATGATGGTACTGACGCGCTCGGAATTGTTGCGAATGATGTCGGTAAGCCTGCGTTCGCCGTCTCCGATGACCGGGCTTTCCGCGAGTAATTGTCCCGCATGGCTCATCGCGCCCACGGGATTGCGGATTTCATGGGCGATGCTGGCGGACAGGCGGCCGAGGGCGGCGAGTTTGCTTTGCTGGACCCGCTCGGCCATGAGGCTGGTGTCCTCGAGAAAGATCAGCGTCGGGCCGGGTGAGGCGCCCCCCAACGGCGCGAAGTGGGGCTGAATCAGGCGGGCGCCGTCGGCGGCGACGAAACTCGACGGTGCGTCCTGGCCGCGCTCGCTCTGGCGCCAGGTGGTCAAGGAGTACAGGAGGCGGGGAGAGACTTCGCCCACCAGGGCGCCGGGGACGGCTTGCTGGTCGCCCAGAATCTCGGCGGCCGATTCGTTGATCAAGCGGATGCTGTCGGCGGCATCGACGACGAGCAGACTCTCGCGCAGGTGTTGCACGATGTACTGCGAGAGTTCGGCGAGATTGGCCAGGTCGAGATCCTTCTGCCGGACCAGATCCTCGCTCTGGCGCATGCTGCTGGCGACGAAGCTCGCCGCCGCGGCGATCGTGAACAGCACGATGCCGAGCAGGCCTGCTGTGGCATAGATGTTGATGTCGACCCGTCCGGTCACTTGCTGCCAGATGGTGTGGGCGAGCAGGGCGATGATGGTGACCGCCGCCAGAAATAGCGCGCTGCGGGGCGGTAGCAGAAACGCGAGGCTGCCGACCGGTACCAGCAGCAGCAACCCTAAGCCGCCCGCCACGCCGCCACAGGCGTGCAGCAGGAGCATCAGGACGACGATATCGAGGGTGGCCTGGACGATGGTCTGGATGTACGCGGTGCCTAGGCGCCGGCGCACGAAAATCACGCTGGAGAGGCCGAAGCAGAGGTAGAACACGGCGGCGCTGAAGAAAAGCCGCGGCGAATCGACGGCGAGGCCGCGTCCGCCGCCCAGCGAATACAGGCTGACCAGCACCAGGGGCACCAGCACCCGGTACAGGTTCAGAAGCCCGAGCACGCGCCAACTGAGGGCGAGTGCGGAGCCGTTGCTGCGGTCGAATTGCGGATTCAAGGATTATTCGGTCCTGGCGGCTTTGCGCTGGGTTCAAGCTTAATTCAGAATAGCCGGCCTCAATGCGACCCCGATCAGCCTTCAAGGATAATTCATGAATTTGCACGAGTATCAGTCCAAGCAGCTTTTTGCCAAGTACGCGATTCCGGTGCCGAAGGGCCAGGTGGCGTCTTCCCCGGAGGAGGCGGTGGCCGCCGCCAAACAATTGGGGGGCTCCTTGTGGGTGGTCAAAGCCCAGGTGCACGCGGGCGGCCGCGGCAAGGCGGGGGGCGTGAAGGTGACCAAGGACTTGGAGGGGGTGCGGGCGGCGACCAAGGCCTTGCTGGGCACCACGCTGGTGACCCATCAGACGGGGCCGGAGGGCTTGCCGGTACACCAGGTGTACGTGGAGCTGGGCTCGAAGATCGTGCGGGAAATCTATTTGAGCCTGGTGCTGAATCGGGAGGCCGGCAAGATCGCGTTCGTCGCGTCCTCGGCCGGCGGCATGGACATCGAAGAGGTCGCCGAACATACGCCTGAGAAGCTGATTCACGTCAACATCCATCCGACCGCGGGGTTGCAGGACTTTCAGTGCCGGCAGCTGGCGTTCGCCTTGGAATTGACGGGGCCGCAGATCGCCCAGTTCGGCAAGATCGCGCATGCGCTGTACAAGCTGTATCTGGAACAGGACGCGGCGCTGGTGGAGATCAATCCGCTGATCGTCACGGGCGACGGGGATTTATTGGCGCTGGATGCCAAGATCGGCATCGAGGACAACGCCTTGTTCCGGCACAAGGACCTGGCGGCCTTGCGGGACGACTCGCAGGAAGACCCGATGGAGCGCAAGGCGGCCGAGCATGAGCTCAACTACGTGTCGCTCGACGGCAATATTGCCTGCATGGTGAACGGGGCGGGCCTCGCCATGGCGACCATGGATCTGATCCAGCTGCATGGGGGCTCGCCGGCGAACTTCCTGGACGTGGGGGGCGGCGCGACCAAGGAGCGGGTCACGGCGGCGTTCAAACTGATCCTGTCGAACCCGAAGGTCACGGCGATTCTCATCAATATTTTCGGCGGCATCGTCCGCTGCGACATGATCGCGGAGGGCATCATTGCGGCGGTCAAGGAGGTGGGAGTGAGCATCCCGGTCATCGTGCGGCTCGAGGGCACGAACGCGCCCTTGGCGCGGGAGATCTTGGCGAACAGCGGTCTTGCCATCACGGCGGCGAGCGATCTTACGGATGCGGCGACCAAAGCCGTCAAATTGGCGGGAGCCCGTTCATGAGTATTCTGGTCAACAAGAGCACGAAGGTCATTTGCCAGGGCTTCACCGGCAAGCAGGGCAGTTTTCATTCGGAACAGTGCATCGCGTATGGGACCCAAGTGGTGGGCGGCGTGACCCCGGGCCGGGGCGGTCAGCTGCACCTGGGGCTGCCGGTGTTCGATACGGCGAAGGAGGCGGTGGCCAAGACCGGTGCCACGGTGAGCATGATTTACGTGCCGGCGCCGTTCGCGGCGGATGCCATCCTGGAGGCGGCCGATGCCGGTTGCGAACTCATCGTCTGCATCACCGAGGGCATTCCGGTGAACGACATGGTGCGCGTCAAAGCGACCCTCGCCACCTATAAAACCCGCCTCATCGGGCCGAATTGCCCGGGAATCATCACGCCGGGCGAGTGCAAGATCGGCATCATGCCGGGGTTCATTCACAAGAAGGGCCGGGTCGGCATCGTGTCGCGTTCGGGAACCTTGACCTATGAGGCGGTTTTCCAGACCACGAACATCGGTCTCGGGCAGAGCACCTGTGTCGGCATCGGCGGCGATCCGGTGCGGGGCATGAACTTCATCGATGTGCTGGAATTGTTCGAACAGGATCCCCAGACCGAAGGCATCGTGATGGTGGGCGAGATCGGCGGCAGCGACGAAGAAGCGGCGGCGGCGTACATCAAGAAAAACGTCACCAAGCCGGTGGTCGGCTACATCGCCGGCATGGCGGCGCCTCCGGGCAAGCGCATGGGCCATGCCGGCGCCATCGTGGCCGGCGGGCAGGGCACCGCGGCGGCCAAGTTCGCGGCGCTTGAGGCCGCGGGCATCACCACCGTGCGCTCGCCGGCGGATTTGGGGGCGGCGATCGCCAAGCGGCTGAAGGGTCGGCGTTCCGGCGCTGCCGCGCCGGTGGCGATTGCGCGGTCGGTATCGGCGAAGTCCGGCGTCCGCGCCAAGACGCCGGCGCCATGGGCCAAATCGGCCGTGGCGAGGCCTGCGAAAAAGACGGCTCAGAAGGGGACCCCATTCGCGACGAAGGCAGCAACAAAGTCGGCGGCGAAGTCTGCCGCTCCAAGCGTCAGGAAGGCGGTCAAGAAATCCGTGAAGGCTGCCGCAAAGCCGCTGTCGAAAAAGGAAGTCAAGACGGCGGCGAAACCGCTCAAGAACCTGAAAGCCTTGTCCAAGAAGGAAGCCAAGAAGGCCGCGAAAAAGGCGCTGAGCAAACTGTCCCAGAAAGCGGATAAGACGGCGCCGCGCCGCAAGAAGTAGGAGCGAGCAGTTGAGCTCTCCCACGCAACTGCGTTGTGTCATGGCGCAGCTCAACTTGGTCGTCGGCGATGTCGACGGCAACACGTCGCGCATCGTGGCGGCGGCGCACGCAGCGCGCGACCGCTCGAAGGCAGACGTGGTGCTGCTGCCCGAGCTCGCAGTGTCGGGTTATCCGCCCGAGGATCTGCTGTTCCATTCGGGGATGCGCCTGCAGGTCGGAAGTTCGCTCGAGCGGTTGCAGCGGGAGGTGCGGGGCATCACCTTGATCGCGGGCTATCCGGAGTACGACGGGAGCCGGATATTCAACTCGGCGATCGTGATCCGGGACGGCGTGGTGCTCGCGAATCATCGCAAGGCCTGTCTGCCCAACTACCGGGTGTTCGACGAGAAGCGCTATTTCACGCCGGGCACCGAACCCACGGTGGTTGCGATCAAGGGCGTCAAGGCGGGCGTGTTGGTCTGCGAGGACGTGTGGGACCCGGAGCCCGCGCGTCAGGCGCGCGCTGCGGGCGCGGAAGTGCTGCTGATCATCAATGCGTCGCCCTATGAGGTGGACAAGCAGACGCAGCGTGAACGAGAAGTGGGGCGTGCACGCGTCGCCGAGACCGGCATTCCGCTGGTGTTCGTCAATCTGATCGGCGGCCAGGACGAATTGGTGTTCGACGGCAATTCCTTCGTCATGGATGCCGGGGGCGAGGTGACCTTGCGGGCGCCGGCGTTTACCGAAGGCCTGTACGTGGTGGATTTGGCCGTGGATGCGTCGGGGGTGGTCACGCCCGTGCCGGGCGATATCGTGCCGCTGCAGGGCCAGGAGGAGAGCGTCTACGGCGCGCTGGTGCAGGGCACGCGCGACTATGTGGACAAACATGGCTTCCCGGGCGTCGTGCTGGGGCTGTCCGGCGGCGTGGATTCAGCGTTGACGTTGAGTATCGCCGTCGACGCCCTGGGGGCGGATCGGGTGCATTCCGTGGCCATGCCCTCGCGCTATACCTCGCAGATGAGCCAGGAGGACGCGGCGGCGCAGGCGACATTGCTCGGCGTCAAACACAGCGTGATCTCCATCGAGGGCATGTTCGAGGCGACCCTCGCGGCGCTCCAGCAGGAGTTTGCGGGCCTCCCTCCCGACACGGCCGAGGAGAACATCCAGTCGCGGTGCCGTGGGGTGCTGCTGATGGGGATTTCGAACAAGACGGGGCGCATGTTGCTGACCACGGGCAACAAGAGCGAGATGTCGGTGGGGTATGCGACCTTGTACGGCGACATGGCGGGCGGGTTCGCGCCCATCAAGGATTGCAGCAAATTGCTGGTGTACCGGCTGTCTGCCTGGCGCAATGCCCGGTCGCCGGTCATTCCGCAGCGGGTCATCGAACGCGCGCCGTCGGCGGAGCTGCGCCATGACCAGAAGGATACCGACAGCCTGCCGCCCTACGAGGTGCTGGACCCCATTCTCGAGGCATTCATCGAGGAGGATTTGTCGGTGGATCAGATCGCGGCGCGCGGTTTCGATCGGCAGACGGTGGGGCGTATTTTGGCCCTGGTGAAGCGCAACGAGTACAAGAGGCGCCAGGCGCCCCCTGGCGTGCGCGTGAGCGGCAGGGCGTTCGGACGAGATTGGCGCTATCCGATCACCAGCGGGTATAAGTCGCGCTGATCGAAGGCGCTTTCCTGCAATTGGGCAGAGTCCCGGCGCCCGGCGTCGAACCCTTGGGAGGTCCGGAGTTACGTCGCAGGGCCTCAGCGCGGGGGGCTACAAATACCGTCTCCACCAGGACTTCTTCTCCTGGATGTCCTTGGTGCGGCCGGGGTAGTTGTCGGCGTAGACGCGCTCGGCGTCGGCCGCCAGATCCATCATCTTGAGCTGCCGGTAGGCGTCGACCAGCACTTTCATCGAGCCGCGCACGGCGGGGGCGCCGTCGTAGTTCTCGACGCAGAACTTGGCGCGATTGATGGCGCCGACGAAGGCGCCGCGGCGCATGTAGTACAAGGCGACGTGCAATTCGAAGTCGGCCAGGCGGTTGCGCAGGAAAATCATGCGCTGGCGGGCATCGCCGACGTACTGGCTGTGGGGGTATTTCTTGATGAGGTCGTCGAAGGCTTCGAAGGACTTGCGCGCATTGACGGGCGGCCGCTGCGAGAGGTCGACGTTGAAATACCGCTCCAGAAAATTGGCCTGGCGCTCGAAATACACCAGGCCCTTCATGTAGTAGGCGTAGTCGACCCGGGGATTGGTGGGGTTCTCGCGAATGAAGGTGTCGGCCGCGTCGATGGCGGGATCGATCTGGCGGCTCTTGTAGTACACGTAGATCAGGTCGAGCTGCGCTTGCCGCGCGGGTTCGCTGAAGGGAAAACGCGATTGCAGCGCTTCGAGCTGTTTGATGGCTTCGCCATAGCTCGAACTGCGCATGGCCTTCTGGGCGCGCGCATAAATCACCTCGGGGCCGGACTTGGCGTCGTCGGCCCGATGGCTGCGGCAGCCGGTCGCCAGCAGGGCAATACCGAGGGTCAGCAGCAGAATGCGGCTAGGATAGACAAGATCACGCAGTCTCACAGGCGATTCCTTACAATGGGCGGTCCAAAACGATGCGCGGCAGTATACCCGATGCCCCGGAGCTAGCTTCGAGTACCCCTATGAAAGCAGAGTTCCAAACCATCGAGCTGGAAATTCCCGCGGAATTGGCCGGCCAGCGCCTGGACAGCGCCCTGGCGCGTCTCATGCCGGAGCATTCGCGCACGCGCATCAAGGGGTGGATCGAGGCCGGCCAGGTGTTGGTGGGCCGATTGCCCTGCAAGCCCCGCGATGTGGTGACGGCGGGTTCTCGGGTCACCGTGTGCGTGACGGTGGACGAGCCGCAGACCGACGTGTTGCCCGAGACCATCCCGCTCACGCTGGTGCATGAGGATCGGGACGTGCTGGTGGTGAACAAGCCGGTGGGGCTGGTGGTGCACCCGGGGGCGGGCAATCCGAACCATACGCTGCAGAACGCCTTGCTGGGGTTCGACCCGGCGTTGGCGTCGCTGCCGCGCGCCGGCATCATTCACCGGCTCGACAAGGACACCAGCGGCCTGTTGGTGGTGGCGCGCACCCCGGCAGCGCACACCTCGCTGACGCGGCAGCTGCTGGCGCGAACCGTGTCGCGCGAGTACCTGGCCGTGTGCGTGGGCGTCATGACCAGCGGCGGTACCATCGACGAACCCATCGGGCGGCATCGGGCCGACCGGCTGCGCATGACCATCCGGGCCGATGGCCGGCCGGCCGTGACCCACTACCGCGTTCTGGAGCGGTTCCGCGCGCACACCTACCTGAACGTGAAGCTCGAAACCGGCCGCACGCACCAGATCCGGCTGCATCTGTCGCACCTGCGCTATCCCATCGTGGGGGATCAGGTGTATGGCGGCCGTTTTGCCTTGCCGCGAGGCGCGACGGCGCCGCTGATCGATATGCTGCGCGGTTTCAAGCGCCAGGCGCTGCACGCCGCGTCCCTGGCCTTCGATCACCCGCGCAGCGGCAAGCGGCTGAGCCTGGACGCCCCTGTACCGGTGGACTACGCCGCTCTGCTGACCGTGCTGCGCGAGGACGCCCGCGACGTGGAGCGGGCGACCGCGGATGTCCGTGGCGTCGGCGGTTCGCGGAGCTAAGGTGGGGGCCGCGCTGGTCGCGCCGCGATGGCTGGTTCCGCAATGGCCGGTGCCGCTGGCCGTGCGGGCGCTGTCGACGTTTCGGCCGGGCGGCTGCAGCCGGCCGCCTTACTCGTCCTTGAATCTGGGCGGCCACGTCGACGATAGCCCGCTGGCGGTGACCAAGAACCGTCGCTCGTTGCGGGAGGCGGCGGGCCTTCCCAACGAACCGTCCTGGCTGGTGCAGGTGCATGGAATTCAGGTGGTGGACCTGGACGCCCCGGGCGCCGCACGGACCGGGGATGCCGCCGTGACGCGGCAGCCGGGCAGGGTTTGCGCGATTCTGACCGCGGATTGCCTGCCCGTGTTGCTGGCGACCGAGGCGGGGGACCGCGTGGCCGCGGTGCATGCCGGCTGGCGCGGACTTGCGGCCGGCGTGATCGAGTCCACCGTGACCGCCTTGAATTCGGCGCCGCAGGACATCATGGCGTGGTTGGGGCCGGCCATCGGTCCCACGCACTTCGAGGTGGGGCCGGAAGTGCGGGCGGAGTTCCTGCGACGGGATCCTGGCTCGGAAACGGCGTTCGTGCCGAACGATCGTGGGTGCTACCTTGCGGACCTGTATGCGCTGGCGCGCCGACGCCTGGCCCGCGCCGGTGTCGGTCGGGCGTATGGGGGCGGGGAGTGCACCTTTGGCCAAGCCGATAAGTACTTCTCACATCGACGTGACGGTAAGACCGGCCGACAGGCCACCTTGATTTGGCTGGAGCATCGCGACAGCCGTTGAATTGATTCATAGCCGTCCCCACTTCGAGAGCATTCCAGGCGATTTCTCAAGGGAAAAATACCGATGCGGATGGATAAACTGACGACGAAGTTCCAGGCGGCGCTGGCGGATGCCCAGTCGCTCGCGGTGGGCCGCGACAATCAATACATCGAGCCCGTGCACTTGATGGCGGCCTTGCTCGACCAACAGGGCGGCACCGCGCGGCCTTTGCTCGAGAAAGCGGGCGCCAACGTGGCCAAGCTGCGTTCGGAGCTGGCGGCCGCCTTGGAGCGGCTGCCGAAAGTCGAAGGCGCGGCGGGCGAGGTGCTGCTGGGCAACGATTTGAACAAGCTGCTCAACGTCACCGACAAGCTGGCGCAGCAGCGCGGCGATCAGTTCATTTCCAGCGAGCTGTTCGTGCTCGCGGCCTGCGAGGACCGCGGTGAGCTGGGGCGCATCTTGAAGTCGACCGGTGCGGCGCGTGCGGCCTTGGAAACCGCCATCGACGAAGTGCGGGGCGGCTCCAAGGTGGAGGACGCCGGCGCCGAGGAGAACCGTCAGGCGCTGGAGAAGTACAGCATCGACCTCACCGAACGCGCGAGCCAGGGCAAACTCGATCCGGTCATCGGGCGCGACGATGAAATCCGCCGCACCATCCAAGTCTTGCAGCGCCGTACCAAGAACAATCCCGTGCTCATCGGCGAGCCCGGCGTCGGCAAGACGGCCATCGTCGAGGGATTGGCACAACGGATCATCAACGGTGAAGTGCCCGAGGGCCTCCGCAACAAGCGCATTCTCGCGCTCGACATGGGCGCGTTGATCGCGGGCGCTAAATTCCGCGGCGAATTCGAGGAGCGCTTGAAAGCCGTGCTCAACGATCTGGCCAAACAAGAGGGGCAGATCATTCTGTTCATCGACGAGCTGCACACCATGGTGGGCGCGGGCAAGGCCGAGGGCGCGATGGACGCCGGCAACATGCTGAAGCCCGCCCTGGCGCGCGGCGAACTGCATTGCGTCGGCGCGACCACGCTCGACGAGTATCGCAAGTACATCGAGAAGGACGCGGCGCTCGAGCGGCGTTTTCAAAAGGTGTTGGTCAATGAGCCGACGGTGGAAGACACCATCGCCATCCTGCGCGGGCTCAAAGAACGCTACGAAGTGCATCACGGCGTCGAAATCACCGACCCGGCCATCGTCGCGGCGGCGACCCTCTCGAATCGCTACATCGCGGACCGTCAGCTGCCGGACAAGGCCATCGATCTGATCGATGAGGCCGGTTCGCTGATTCGCATGGAGATCGACTCGAAGCCGGAGGCGCTGGACAAGCTCGATCGGCGCATCATCCAGCTGAAAATCGAGCGCGAGGCGCTCAAGAAGGAGACCGACGAGGCCTCGCGCAAGCGTCTCTCCACGTTGGAAGACGCGCTCAAGGCGCTCGAGAAGGAGTACTCGGACCTGGAAGAGGTGTGGAAGGCCGAGAAGGCGACGGTGCAGGGCGCCGCGCACATCAAGGAGGAATTGGAGCGGGCCCGCCAGGATGTCGATACGGCGCGGCGTGCACAGGACCTGGCGCGCATGTCGGAGCTGCAATATGGGCGCATTCCGGCGCTCGAGCAGCGTCTTGCGAAGGCGCTCGAAGTGGAGCAGAAGCCGAATCAGCTGCTGCGCAACTCCGTGACCGAAGTGGAGATTGCCGAGATCGTGTCGAAGTGGACCGGCATTCCGGTGGCGCGCATGCTCGAGGGCGAGCGCGATAAATTGCTGAGAATGGAGGAGGTCCTCGACAAGCGCGTGGTGGGCCAGAACGAAGCGGTCAAAGCGGTGGCCGATGCCATTCGCCGCACGCGGGCGGGCCTGTCGGATCCGAATCGGCCGAGCGGCTCGTTCATGTTCTTGGGCCCCACCGGCGTCGGCAAGACCGAGCTCTGCAAGGCCTTGGCCGAATTCATGTTCGACACCGAGGAGTCGATGATACGCATCGACATGTCGGAATTCATGGAGAAGCATTCGGTCGCCCGCCTGATCGGCGCGCCGCCGGGCTATGTGGGCTACGAGGAGGGCGGCTATCTCACCGAGGCGGTGCGCCGCCGGCCGTACTGCGTGATATTGCTCGATGAGATCGAAAAAGCGCATCCCGATGTGTTCAACGTGCTGCTCCAGGTATTGGATGACGGCCGGCTCACCGACGGTCAGGGTCGCACGGTCGATTTTCGCAACGCCGTGGTCATCATGACCTCGAACCTGGGCAGCCAGGTCATTCAGGAAATGGGCGGCGAGGCGAACTATGCGGGCATGAAGGCCGCCGTGATGCAGGTCGTCACGCAGCATTTCCGGCCGGAGTTCATCAACCGCGTCGATGACATCGTGGTGTTCCATTCGCTCGGCCGCGAGCAGATCCGTGCCATCGTGGACATCCAATTGGGGCGTCTGCGGCAGCGGTTGGCGGAACGGGATATCTCGCTCGTTCTCGATGACGATGCGCGCGACAAGATCGGCGAGGCCGGCTTCGATACGGTGTATGGTGCACGGCCGTTGAAGCGCGCCATTCAATCGCAGATCGAAAACCCGCTGGCGCAGCAGATCTTGCGCGGCGATTTCGTCGCCGGCGATCGGGTGGTGGCCAAGCTCAAGCACGATGTGTTGGTGTTCGAGAAGGAACGCCTGCATTAGACGACGGCGCTGCCGGATGGCCGGCGGCGCCCAACATGCGGCTTCGGTATACTGCGGCGCGGTGAGGGATTAGAGGAACTTCATGCCTTTTTACGAATATCTGTGCAAGAGCTGCGGCCATACGCTGGAGGCCATGCAGAAGATCAACGATGCGCCGCTGAAGAAGTGCCCGCATTGCGGCAAGTCGCAGCTGACGCGGCTGATGTCCGCTCCCGTGTTTCGCCTGAAGGGCGGCGGTTGGTACGAGACGGACTTCAAGGGCGAGGGCGACAACAAGAAGAACTTGGCCGATCGGCCCGAGACGGACGCGGCCAAGGACGCGAAGCCGGCGGCGGATGCCAAGACCGATGCCACGGCGAAAGATGCGGCCAAGCCTGCCGAGAAGGCCGCCGACAAACCGGCGGAGAAGGCTGCGCCGGCGGAATCGAAGAAGCCGGATGGCGGCGGCGGGATGTCCAAGCGCGGCGCGACCGCTGCGGCCAAACCGGCGGCGCGAGCCAAGTCCAGCGCCGCCCGGCCGAAGAGGGCGCCCCCCAAAAAGGCCGCGAAGTCCAAAAGCCGCCGCTAGGGCCGCACTTGCGGCCCTTTGTAGGGTCAATTTCGGGTACTCGCGAAGCGAGCACAAGGCCGGGGTGTCTTACACCCCGTAGTTTCGCGCGCCAGCGCTGATAAAGAGTCGATTTCTCGGTACTCGCGAAGCGAGCACAAGGCCGGGGTGTCTTACACCCCGTAATTCCGCGCGTCGGCGCTGGAGAAGGCCCTATACCCCGGCATTTCGCGCGTCGGCGCTAGACCATGCTTGCTCAGGCGGCCCCCAGGCCTTAGCATCGCGCGCTTTCCCTTTGGCGGTCCAATGCTTATGCGCACTCATTATTGCGGCCAGGTCGGCGAATCAGCGATCGGACAGGTGGTCACCGTGGCCGGCTGGGCCCATCGTCGCCGCGACCACGGCGGCGTCATTTTCGTCGACCTGCGCGATCGGGAGGGCTTGCTGCAGATCGTTTTCGATCCGGATCGAGCCGAAGTATTCGCCAAAGCGGAACGGGTGCGCAACGAGTACGTGCTCAAGGTGACCGGCTTGGTCCGCGTCCGGCCCGCCGGCACTGCCAACACCCATTTGAAGTCAGGCCAGGTGGAACTGTTGGCGCAGGAGCTGGACATCCTCAACCGCTCCGAGCCGCTGCCGTTCCAGCTGGATGAAATCGTCAGCGAGGAAGTCCGGCTGCGATTCCGCTACATCGACCTGCGGCGCGACGAAATGCGCGAGCGCTTGCTGCTGCGCCATCGCATCACGCGCGCCATGCGTCATTATCTGGACGACGCCGGATTCGTCGACATCGAGACGCCGATGCTGTCGAAGGCGACACCGGAGGGCGCCCGCGATTATCTGGTGCCCAGCCGCACGCACGCGGGTAAGTTCTTTGCGCTGCCCCAGTCGCCGCAGATCTACAAACAGCTGTTGATGATCGCGGGGTTCGACCGCTACTACCAGATCGTGCGTTGTTTCCGGGATGAGGACTTGCGTGCCGATCGGCAGCCGGAGTTCACCCAGCTCGATATCGAAACCTCGTTTCTCGACCAGGCCGATATCCAGAAACTGATGGAAGGCTTGGTGCGCTTCCTGTTCAAGCAGGTGTTGAACGTCGAGCTGCCGGACCCGCTGCCGCGCATGACCTACGCCGAGGCGATGCGCCGCTATGGCTCGGACAAGCCGGATCTGCGCGTGCCGCTGGAGCTGGTGGATGTGGCCGATCTGGTCAAGGGCTGCGATTTCAAGGTATTCGCCGGTCCCGCCGCCGATCCCAATGGGCGCGTGACGGCGTTGTGCGCGCCGCAGGGCGGCAGGCTGTCGCGCAAGGAGATCGACGATTACACGGCGTACGTGGCGCGCTACGGCGCCAAGGGATTGGCGTATGTCAAAGTCAACGAGATCGCCAAGGGCCGCGACGGTCTGCAATCGCCTATTTTGAAATTCTTGAGCGATGCGGCGATTGCCGGAATTCTCGAGCGGACGGCGGCGCAGGACGGCGATTTGATTTTCTTCGGCGCCGACTCGGCGAAGGTCGTGAGCGACGCCTTGGGGGCGCTGCGCCTGAAGGTGGGGCAGGACCTCAAGCTCGTGGCCTCCGGATGGCGGCCGTTGTGGGTGGTCGACTTCCCGATGTTCGAATACGACCCCGCGCTCAAGCGCTGGGCGGCCATGCATCATCCGTTCACCAGTCCGGTGAATCTGGACTATGCGGCCCTGGTGGCGAGTCCCGGCGAAGCGCTCGCCAAGGCCTATGATCTCGTGCTCAACGGCTCGGAGATCGGCGGCGGCTCAGTGCGTATCCACATGCAGGAGCTGCAGTCGGCGGTGTTCGACTTGTTGGGCATCTCCGCGGAAGAGGCGCGGAGCAAGTTCGGTTTCTTGCTCGATGCGCTCAAATACGGTGCGCCGCCGCACGGCGGAATCGCCTTCGGTCTCGATCGCCTGGCCATGCTGATGGCGGGTGCCGACAGCATTCGCGATGTGATTGCCTTCCCGAAGACGCAGACGGCCGCGGATTTGTTGATGGACGCGCCCACGGAAGTGAGCGAGGCCCAGCTCAAGGAACTCCACATTCGAGTGCGCGCTCCGATCAAGGTCGATTAGCCGTTGGAGTCGTTTCGACGCCCCGAGTCCGTGCTCATCGTGATTTATACCGCGGGCGGCGAGTTCCTGTTGCTGGAGCGCCGCCGGCCCCCGGGGTTCTGGCAGTCGGTGACCGGCAGCCTGGAGTGGGGCGAGAGGGCGGACGATGCGGCGCGCCGCGAGGTCATCGAGGAGACCGGCATCACCGAGGGGTTTCTGCGCAACCTGCAATGGACCCAGGTGTATGAAATCCTGCCGGCCTTCGGCAAAAAATACGCGCCCGGTGTCACGCGAAATCTGGAACATGCCTTCGCCCTGAAGTTGCTGCGGCGGGTGCCGGTGACCTTGAGCGAGCGAGAGCATGTGCAGTATCGGTGGGTGTCCGCCCGCGAGGCCCTCGCGATGGCCTCGTCGAACACCAATCGGACCATCATTGAGCAGCTGCGTCACTAGTGCCTCGGCGCAGCGAAGTCGATCGATCAGGGGGAATGGCTGAGACCTGGCGGGTGGGCCGGCGATGACGGTGGTGGTGTACGTCCATGGGCTCTGGATGGGCGGGCAGGAAGGATTTTTGCTGCGTCATCGCTTAGGCCGCGCGCTCGATGCGGAAACCCGCTCGTTCACCTATTCCTCGAAGCGCGCGACCATCGCCGACACTGCGCTGGCGCTGGGCGATTACCTTACGATGATTCGAACCGATACGCTGCACCTGGTGGCCCATAGTTTGGGCGGCTTGGTGGTTCTGCAGTTGTTCGAGTCGCACGACTCCGCGGACCGGCTGCGATTGCCGGCGGGCCGAATCGTGTTGCTGGGGTCGCCGGTTCGCGGCAGCCGCAGCGCCGAGCGGCTGGCGCGGCTGCCCTTCGGTCGCGCATTGCTGGGGCGGGCGGGCCAGGGGTTGCTCGGGACGCGCGAGCGGCGCTGGGACGGGCCGCGCGAGTTGGGGACCCTGGCCGGCGACTTATCCATTGGCGCCGGTCGATTGCTGGGATCCTTGGACGCGCCCAACGACGGCACGGTCTTGGTCGAGGAGACCTGCCTGCCGGGCGCGGCCGATCAACTCACCTTGCGGGTGAGTCACACCGGCCTGCCCTATGCGGTCTCGGCGGCCGAGCAGACCGCGGCGTTCTTGAACACGGGACGATTTCGGCGCTGAGCGCGGTGGCGTTCGCCGAATTCACCCCGCGAGGACCGTGAATTTGACCGGGCGCGGGGTGTAGCATCGGCAGCGTTCAAGCCGGCCAACATCACTATCACTGTGCGCGATGCTAACCTACGTTGCGCCCGTCCAATTGCTTCAGCTTGAACAACAGGTCAAGGGCCTCGCGCGGGCTGATCGAGTCCGGGTCGATGGCGCGCAGCGCGTCGAGGGCGGGCGATGCGGGCGGCGCTGCGACGATCTCGCGTGGTGCGACGAACAGCGGCAATTCGGTCTGCGGCGAGGCGGAGGTCCGCAGCGCGTCGCGCTCGCGTTCCAATTCCGTGAGATAGCGTCGCGCCTGCGCGGTGACCGATTTCGGGATGCCGGCGAGCGCGGCGACTTGCAAGCCGTAGCTTTGGTTGGCGGGACCTTCCTTCACGCTGTGCAAGAACACGAGTTTGTCGCCGTGCTCAACGGCCTCGACGTGCACGTTGGCCACGCCCGGCGCCTCGGTTGCGAGGCTGGTGAGTTCGAAATAATGCGTGGCGAACAGCGTGAACGCGCGGATTTTCGTGGCGATGAATGCGGCGCACGCCCACGCGAGCGAGAGACCGTCGAAGGTGCTGGTGCCGCGCCCCACTTCGTCCATCAGCACCAAGCTCTGGTCGGTGGCGTTGTTGAGAATGTTCGCCGTTTCCGTCATTTCCAGCATGAAGGTCGAGCGACCGCCGGCGAGATCGTCCGAGGCGCCGATACGCGTGAAGATGCGATCGAGCGGACCTAACACGGCGCGCTTCGCGGGGACGAAGCAGCCGATGTGCGCCAGGATGGCGATGAGCGCTGTCTGGCGCATGAAGGTGCTCTTGCCGCCCATGTTGGGGCCGGTGATGATGAGCATGCGGCGTGCGTCATCGAAGCATAGATCGTTGGGAATGAACGGCTCGCGGCTGGCGCGTTCGACCACCGAGTGCCGGCCCTGGTCGATCTGCAGCATCGGATAGGCGACCAATTCGGGTTGCGCGCAGTCGAGCGTGGTGGCGCGCTCGGCGAAACACGCCAGCACGTCGAGCTGTGCGAGCGCGGCGGTGGTTTGCTGCAAGGCCGGCAGCCGGGCGGTCAGCAGCTCCAGCAGCGCGTCGTAGAGTTCTTTTTCGCGAGCCAGCGCGCGATCGCGGGCGCCCAGCACCTTGTCCTCGAACGACTTCAACTCGGGCGTGATGAAGCGCTCGGCGGACTTCACGGTCTGCCGCCGCAGGTACTCCGCGGGGACGCGATCGGCCTGGCTGCGATTCACCTCGATGAAAAATCCTTGCACGCGATTGAAGCCGAGCTTGAGGCTCGACAGCCCGCTGCGCTCGCGTTCGCGGCGCTCGAGTTCCAACAGAAACTCCTCGGTGTTGCTGCCGAGCAGGCGCAGTTCGTCGAGTTCCGCGTCGTAGCCCGGCGCGATCACGCCGCCGTCGCGCAGGAAATGCGGCGGCGACTCGGCGAGCGCGCGCGCCAGCACGGCGTGCTCGTCGCGATGGTCGGAAAGCTCGCTCGAGAGTTGCTGCAGCAGCGGCGAGGGCGCCTGGTCCAGGATCGCACCCAGGGCCTGGTGGAGCCCCGGCAGCGCCGCGAGTGCCGTCCGCAGTTGAGTGAGATCGCGTGGCCGCGCCGAGCGCAGCGCCACGCGCGCCAGAATGCGCTCCAGGTCGCCGATCGACCGCAGCCGCTCGGCCAGCGCCACATGACGCGCGGCCTCGATCAGCGTCGTCACGGCGTGGTAGCGGATCCGCAGTGTGGCGTGATCGCGCAAGGGTCGATGCAGCCAGCGCCGCAGCAGCCGTCCGCCCATGGGGGTGGCCGTCCGGTCGAATACTCCCGCAAGCGTGAGCTCGGGTTTGCCGGCGAGGCTTTCATCGAGTTCGAGGTTGCGGCGGGTTGCCGGATCCATGATGAGCGCGGCATCGCGTTCCTCGGTGGTGATCGAGAGCAGGTGCGGCAGCGCCGACTTTTGCGTCTCGCGGACGTAGGCCAGCAGCGCGCCCGCCGCGGCGACACTCAAGGGCTTGTCGGCGCAGCCAAAGCCCGCGAGATCGCGCGTGCGGAACTGCTCGGTGAGCGCTCGCGTCGCCGATTCCACATCGAAATGCCAGGGTGCACGCAGGCGCCAGGGCCGTTCCTGGCCGGCGCCGGGGCCCGCGGATGGCGGCAGCGCGCCATCCGGCGCCAGGATTTCCGCGGGCCGCAGGCGCTCGAGTTCCGCATCGAGCGCGGTCGAGTCGTTCAGTTCCATGACGCTGAAGCGGCCTGCGGACAGATCGAGCCACGCGAGCCCGAAACGGCCGTCGGCGCCGCAGACGCTGGCGAGCACATTGTCGCGGCGTTCATCCAGCAGCGCCTCGTCGGTGATGGTGCCGGGGGTGACGATGCGCACCACCTCGCGCTCCATCGGGCCCTTGGTCTTTCCAGGCTCGCCGCGCTGTTCGCAAATCGCGACCGATTGTCCCTTGCGGACCAGCTTCGCGAGATAGGTGTCGAGCGTGACGGCGGGCACGCCGGCCATGGGGATGGGCGCTCCGGCGGAGGCGCCGCGCTGGGTCAGCGCGATGTCCAGGAGCTGCGCGGCGCGGCGCGCATCGTCGAAGAACATCTCGTAAAAATCGCCCATGCGATAAAACAACAGCACGTCGGGGTGCTGCGCCTTGATGCGCAGGTATTGCTGCATTAGTGGGCTCACCTCCGGAGTATGTTTCGGAGCATTTTCGGGTTTCGAGACGTCAGTCACATTGCAGCCTGTTTTTGGATTTTATACATCAAAATCAAGGTTTTATAGAGAAATTATGTCTAAGAAGCCACCAGATAATGTCATATACCCCTCCAGCTTCAAGGGAACGAAGGATACGAAACCTAGAGAGATCTGGGAGACTTCGTCTCCTATGCGAATGAACTCTCTAGGGGCAATAATCCCCGAATCCGAGACTTTTGTGACGGCAACCGAAGCAAAAGCGATTCCGGCGCCGACCGACAAAGGCCACGTTGAAGTATGGTCGAAACACGATAAGTGGTTTGGCGTAAGAGTGTCCAAAGCCACCGCTGCCGGCAAAGTGCACAGAGTCTGGATCGCCAGGTTCAAAGACGGATCTAAGCACACAAAACGCAATATAGGCCGGGTCTTTCACATGGACATCGACGAAGCCAGGAATCGAGCCTATCTGCTGCGTCGAATTGGCGCCAATCGAAGCGACGATGAGGTGCCGGTGCAGGTTAAGGGAATCTATGACACCTATCGCCTGCTAAAAGGCAAGGAATGGTCGCAGGCAACTAAAGACGACTATAAGAAAGCGTTCGACATGGTACCGGACTGGCACAATCGTCGGATTGACGGCTTCAAAGCAATTGAAATCACAAAGCGATTTTTGAAGATAGCCGAAGACGTAAAGAAAAAACACAAAGGTAAAAAAGCTGGCTGGGACGGTCGCAGTACTGCAATCAGTGTCATGCGTCTAATGCGGGTTTTGTTCAACTACGCCAAAAATCACAACATGATCACGTTCAATCCGTGCGACGGTTTGAAATCGACAGGACAGATGATACCGCCGCCGCGCAAAGCAAAGCCGATGGAGTTTGCGAAGCTGCCTGAGTTTTGGCGATATATTCACGAAAAGTGTTTGCCCAGCACGCGCGACTACATTTTGACCGGGTTGTTCACCGGCATGCGTCTATCAGTGTTGAATGACATGAATTGGGATAACTACTCTAACCGCGACAAGATCTATAAATTGTTGCCCGACACTCGCGGTAATAAAACTCGGGAATTGGTGCCGATGCCACTGCCAACGCTGCTGCTAAAAGTTGTCTTCGAACCCAGGTTCAAGAACAAGAAAGATGGCGAGCATTGGATCCTCCCGAGTGTGAGATATGCGGGCGCGCCGGTGCGCTCAATTAAAGGCACTCTGAAAGCTATGTCCGAAGCATTGGAAATCAATATTGGCGTTCATGATCTGCGCCGTCTATCGGCGACGATTGCTTATCGTGCCACCCGTGGCGATTGTAGCCGCTCACAAAATAGGAGGCATCCACATCGAGCGACACGGCGCCGTCGAAGGTGCCATCGCTCGCATTCAATCGGCGGCGAACTGTAGTGTCCAGTCTTGGGATCGACCGTTCTTTCGGGGTAGATCCACCCAGAGCGCATCCCGGCCGCGCAGGCTTAAGAACCCCTGATCGGCGCCGGGCGCCACTTCCGCGGGGCGAGTACTCGCCACGACCGCCCCGTCGCGGTTGAGCACCCGCACCACAAACAGGAGCTCCGGCGGGAGTAACGCCCGCGCCTTGAGGTCTGATAACGCCGCCTCCGGCCCCTTGGTTTCATAGACATATTTGACCCATTTTAGGGTCTGATCGATTTCATGCAGCGCTCGCACCACCTGGGCTTTATAGGTATTGACCAGATCCAAGCTCGCGGCGGCGGCGGCCGTCTCGGCCCGGGCCCGCTCGAGCTTGATCAGATTGAGCGTGGTGCCCCAGATCACGGCGAGCACGAGAGCCGTGAGCACCGGAAACAAAATCTGCGGCTCGGTCAGCCGGGCGAGTAAGGCGCGCAGCCCGGTGGGTGCCTCCTTGCGCATCGCGGCCATGCGGATCGTATCGTCAAAGGGAGGGTGTGCGGACATAGTCATTTGGATTCGATCACTCCATGTTACTACGAAGAACGTTAAACCGACGCCCTTCAGGTCGCATTCTTGGAAGATCTGCGCAATATCAGTGGCCCGCGACAATCGCTGTGACGGTTGGGTGCGTTAGGGGTTTGGAGTTACTCGCATTCCGGGGTTTGTATCGGCCGACAGCACAAGGACTTGATAGGTAGTACGATGTCAGGAATCGGTGGCCTTGGTATATCTCAAGTCTGACACGTAACCGCCGATATCCTGCCCCATCGACGGCTACGTGCTAGCGCGCGGATGTTGCAACGCCATGCTTTTTTATAAGGATTCGATATGAAGGGATTTTATGCATCCGCTACCATAAAAAAACTCATCGCAGCCACCGCGGTAGCAGCGGCGATCATCCAAGTGCCGGCACAGGCGCAAAGCTTGGACACCGTGCTCGGCGGCATCGATTTCAGCGTTCATGGTTTTGGCACCGCGGGCGTCGTCGTCACCAACAGCAACGACGCGGAATTCGTGCGGGGCGCCGAGCGTTCTGGCGCCGACAAAACTCCCGTCGAGAATGTCGATTCCAATCTCGGGGTCCAGGCCACGGCGCGTTTCAACTCATGGCTCTCGGCAACCGTGCAGGTGCTCGAGTCTGCTTCGACCGAGATCGATCCCATCGCCTGGGCCTACGTGAAAATCGCTCCCATCAGCAACCTGTCCATCAAGTTGGGTAAGGTGGAAATGCCTTTGTTCATGATTTCGGACTCCCGCGACATCGGTTACGCCAATACCTGGGTGCGTCCGCCGAACGAAGTCTACGCACTCAGCCTGAACGAGGAACTGAAGGGCGGTGAAGCCACCTATACCATCCCGCTGGGTACCACGCAGCTGTCCGCCACCGGGTATGCCGGCAACAGCCGTACCGTCGTCAATTCAGGGTCCCTTAGCGCCTGGGACGTGCATGGCGGCGAACTGCGCTGGGAAAGCGACTGGGTCACCCTCCGCGGCAGCTATATGAGCGAGCAAAACTATTTCGGCGGCCCCACCACGGGCACGGGCTCCGCCCCCTCCCCAGGCAACGCCAGCACGCCGAGTCATGACAAGTATACGTTCGAAGGTGTTGGCGCCCAGATGGACCACGACAACATCGTGGCTCAGGCGGAGTGGGTGAAACGTACGTCGGCGTCAGTTGGTCCCGTCGTCAATGGCACCGGCTGGTATATCGTCGGCGGCTACCGATTCGGCAAGGTTCTACCGTATGTGTCCTATGCCGTGGCCAAGGATTCGGGCGAACCGTCGCCGGTGTATTTATCGGGAAATCAGGACACCAAGGCCGTGGGCGTTCGCTGGGATTTCTTGAGGTCGGCCGACATCAAGTTTCAATTCGAGCGTGTCGACCCGAAGGGCACTGAGGGAATCAGCTTCGTCAATCAGACCCCGAGCTTCGGCACTAATACGATCAGCGTCACCACGCTACTCGTCGACTTTGTGTTTTAAACGTTGCTCGTCCNNCCAGCGAACGAGTGATCATCATCAGTGTCAGCGCGGACTTCGTATTCTAGGTCACCTATCATGAACAAGAACTTACTCACGGTAATTTTGGGGCTCACGACGATTTTGGCGCTCACAGTGCAAGCCCGCGCCGACGAGATCGTCGTAGTGATGGGTACGGGAGCTGTTGCGCTCACTAAAGAGCAGGTCGCGGGCATCTACCTCGGTCGCAACAACAACCGAAATCCGGTTGATCTGCCCGAATCGAACCCAGTGCGCGCAGCGTTCTACAAAAAAGCCACGGATCGCGACCCGCCTCAGATCAAGGCGCTGTGGTCTCGACTCAACTTTACCGGCCAAGGCCAACCGCCCAAAGAGATGCCGGACGCCGCCGCCGTCAAAAAGGCGGTCGCTGCGGATCCGAAAGCCGTTGGATATATCGACAAAGCGGATCTCGATGCATCGGTCAAAGTCGTGCTAGCGTTGAACTGAAGAGTCTGGCATTCCCTCGAGCGAGCGCGTCCGGAATCGCCCCCGCAGAGCGAGGTTTTTTAAGGTTCGAAGGGAGTCGAGTACACTTGAAAACATACCCCACACCGAGCGTTTGCTTCCTTCGCGACGCGACGCCCGTCCCACGGCCCTCACCGCGTTTGAGGCGCAGCGGCCTTCAGCACCTGGTGCGGGCACGCAATCGCTTGGCACCCACGGGTTCTGGGGTCACCGCAATGAACCAAGGACGCCTGGCTGCTTGTACCTCGCGCCGATGGCGCGACACAGCGCAGCGTTCGATACACCTCCCGCGGTATTGGCGTACGGGTGATGTGTTGATCCTGCGCTCGAGGAGCCACCCCCGTGCCACAGTCCATCGTTTAAGCAGAAGATTTGGGCGATTCCGACGATAGCGGCGGCGATTTTCGGTGTCAGTCTTGCGGTCATGTTCTTGCGCAGCACCGAGACCGCCAAGACGATCGGCGCTGACGCGAAGCGAAACCTATTGGCGGTCAATACGGAGCTAACTCGCTATTTATTCATCTGATGCTCCTTTAGAATTTCTTCGACAAGGTGACTCGGAATGAGAGCGGCTCGAGGGGATGAATATGCACGTCCGCAACCCCGGCCGCCGGTTCCCCGGGCAGCCGGTCGATGTACCAATACTCCATCGCATTCGCTTTAGCGTTGAGGATGTTGTAAATACCGACGGCGCCGCTCCAGCCGCTGCCGAATGCATAGCGGACGTCACTGTTCCATTCATGGTAACCCGAGCCTTTCACGACGTTGTCGGATGACAAGGGGTAGGCGCCCAAATAGCGAAGTGCCAGGCTACCGCTCCACGGCCCCGCATTCTTCACATAGACCGCGAGTGACCCGGTGGCGAGCGGATCGTTCGGCATGTAATAGCCCACGTGTCCCGTGCCATCGTCAAAGAGCGTCTTGAACCTCGAATGATCTTGGGAGAAGGTGCCGTAAAACTCCAGCCAGGTGAGTGCCTGGTAGGTCACGTTGAGCTCATAACCATACCGACGGCTGGCGGGCCCCGCCGTATCCTGCCCTATGTCGGGGTTGTACTCAGTCTCGGACTGAGCATCGAGATTGAACACCGCGAGGGTCAGCGCGATCTTGCGGTCGAATAGCTCCTGACGCAGGCCAATTTCCTCGCCCATCTGCGTGGCGATGAGCGGGGCACCTTGAACTCCGGTGATTCGCGCTTGATTCACGCCCCGCAGATCATCGCTGTGAAAACCGCGGCCGGCGCTCACGTAAAATTCAGTCGTGGCGAGCGGCTTGAAAATGAGACTGCCCTTCGGTTCGAGAATGTTCCGGCTCGCTGTACCGGGATTGGTGCCCACGTCGCTCCCATACTGGTCGTCATCCCGCAACCCCAACACCGTGCGAAACCAGTCGCTCCAATGGGTGGTCGCCTGCACGTAGAGCGCATTACTGCCGAGCCGCACACGATCCCGTTCGCTGTAGCCGAGCGGATCATCGACCGCTGGGATGGGTACGGCGTCCTTGGACGGCGTGCGAGAGACGTGGAGAAAGTCGTAACGCGTTTGAAACCCGACCAACAGCTCGTTGTCGACGCCAAACACTTGAGCGGAATGGGTGTAGCCGACGGCACCGCCGAGAGTCGAGCGATCTTCATGTTGATCTTCCTGATCGCCGTTCACCGGATCGACGAGGAAATGCGTGAAGTTATTGAACAACGACAAGGTGTTACTGAAGACGTAAGCACTTGCCGCCAGTTGTCCACCACCAAGGCTTGAGAAATATTCGCCCGACAGATTGGCACGCTCGGCAGCACCTTGATCGGTGGGATCGAGTTCGCCAAACCGGCTAATGAGCCCTTCGGTGATGGCGCGCTCCGGTTGATCGGTCTGGTTGTTCCAAAGGCCGTGATAAAAGGACCCGGTCAGGGAGTACCCGTCGTGGGTATCGCCTTCGCTATAGCGCAGCACCGCATTGATCTTGCGTTGATCGCCCGGCGTCGTCCAGGGGCCATCGTAGTGCTGGAGTTCCAATGCACCCAGCAAGTTCCCGTCAGCCAACTGGGTTGATCCTGCCGTAAACAGCCGCTCGAAGCCCCACATGCCGCCCGTCAGGGACATCTGATCATCGATCGTGTCGAGGTAGCCGATGTGGATGGCGCCAACCGATGAGAAGTCCCCTTCGGNNTTAAGATCCGTATACCCCTGGCCGTGCGCGTGGGTGGGCTCGTTGACCGGGATTTCATCGACGAACGTGGCCAAATCGGTGCCGTGGTCCAAGTTATAGCCGCGCAGCAAGTATTGATTCGCCTTGCCCTCACCGCTATGCACCGTAACGACCAGACCCGGCACGGTCTCGAGCAGCTGCCCGGGCCGATACACGGGGGCCAGGGCGAGTTCATCGTTGACCACCACACCCTCGCTCGCGGTGGTGGCACTGCCAATCAATCGTAGGCGTTCGGCCGTTACGGTGATTGCCTGCAATTCGTTGGACGAAGCCGCTTCGCCGGCAGATGGCGCAGGGTCACCGGCCGCGAACGAAGCCACCAAGCACAGCATGATGGCACCGACGATGTACCTATTATATCGCATACCGCCATTGGCCCATGGTGATTCTTAGATATAGGGGGGCAACGCGGGTGCCGCCGGGATGAGACGGCGGCGCCCGACTTGGTTGGAGTATATTCGCAGGGACATCAGGTTTCAGGTAATTTACTGTTTTAGCTAACGTTATTAACGTTTAAATGCGTCCCATGTGTGCTGATCCTCCGCCCTTCATGCTCTCAGGTGCATTCGTTGATGGACGCTAGCGAAGCGTTGCGCCAGCAGGCCGAACGAGTCCAAGCCAGTGGAGCGCTGGGCGAGTCGCGCTTGCGGCGCTTGTTCGACTATCTGGTCGAGAACTCTCTCGCAGGCCAATCCCCCAAAGAGATCGCAATTGCGATCGATGTGTTCGGTAAGACGTCGGATTTCGATGCGGCCCAGGACGCCCTGGTGCGGGTCTACATACACAAGTTGCGCAAGGCGCTCGATGAGTTTTATAGCGCGCGCGATGAGCCTGGCGCCAGGTTGCACCTTCCACGGGGCGACTATCGCTTGCAGTTAAGCACGCCTCCCCCCGCACTGCCGGGACCGGAGAAAACTAGGAATCGGCGCGTCGGCCTTTTGCGCGTGCTCGTCGTCTTGATAGCGGCGGTGATGGTGGGATTGCTCGGTTTCGCGTGGCATCGAACGCCTCCCTCGGAACTGGACCGGGTTCGCGCTAATCCGATTTGGGCCGAGATTCTGAAAGACGAGCGTCCTATCTTGATCGTCGTTGGCGATTACTACTTGATCGGCGAAATCGACGATTCAATGAACGTCAACCGGCTGGTTCGCGAGTACTCGGTCAATTCAAAGAGCGATCTGGACCGCTATCTCGTCGAGCATCCTGATATGGCCGCTCGATACATGGACGTGGGCGTACGCTATTTGCCCATCTCAGCGGCGTTCGCACTGCGCGACGTGATGGTGTTGCTCGCCCCTCAGAATAAACGCATTAGCATCGCCAAAATGTCGGACGTGGAACCCAGCAGCCTCAAATCTGCCGATATCATTTATATCGGCTATTTGAGCGGCATGGGGATGCTCCAAGACCTCGTTTTCACGGGCTCCCGCTTCGCGATCGGCGACTCCTACGACGAGGTTATCGATAATAAAACACGCCATTCGTATATCAGCCAGGTCGGCAGTAGGGCCATGGACCCACCGCAAACTACCCGCGGGGAACAGTCCTATCACGACTACGGTTTGTTCGAGAAACTTCGAGGTCCCAGCGGGAACACCATTCTGGTCATTGCCGGCACCCGTGACGAGGGGGTCAGTCAAACGGCAGACGCCTTTACCAGTGAGCAGAAGCTCAATGACTTGGAGCAAACCGACCTCGCTCTGCCCTTCGAAGCACTCCTCGAAGTCAGCGCATTTAACGGCACCAATTTGAGCGGGAAAGTAGTTTTGCAGTCGAAACGCATTGGCGCTGTTCCAAAGAAATAGCCATTAAGACGGTTCGAACCTGCTTCCCGTGTGCCGCGCTTGGCCAGGTCATCAACTGATGACTGCGGTTCATCGTGCTAAGCCCGCGCGCTGCGAAGTGGTATTCGGAGCCGACGATGAGGTCCATCGAAGTGTGATCAAGCTACGCGATTCCGAGCGCCCGACGCCTACGTGGCTTCGCAGGGTACGCGTTTCTTTCGCTGCCGGAGTCTAGGCGGTCCGATGCCGCCCACGAGTTCCGGCCCGTCGGTAACGAAGGACGGCAGCCGGGCGGCGAGGGTTGGTTGAGTCGCAGCTCGGGTAGCTACGCCAATGTGCTTACATTCAGGCAGTAACTTCTATAGTCTTTGTGGCCTATCAAAACCGCAACCGAGGGTGGCGGCTCACCAGTTTTAGGAGATTACGCATGGCCAACGCTCTTCCTTCCGCCTGCCTTGACCAGCTTTTTCGGACTGCGCGGACCCACAACGAATGGACCGATCGGCCTGTCGAAGAGGCGATCGTTCGCGAGCTTCATGAATTGCTGGAATGGGGGCCGACCTCCGCGAACTGCTGTCCCGCGCGTTTCATTTGGGTACGAAGCTATGAGGGCAAGCAAAAGCTTGCACCGATGGCGACGCAGAACAACCGAGCGAAGATTCTCGCTGCGCCCTTGACGGTGATCATCGGCAACGATCTTGATTTTGCCGGCAAATTGCCGACGCTCCTGAGCTTCCTGCCGCCTGAACGAATAGCCTTTATGCAAAAATACCTAGCTGAGCCTACAGTTTCAGCGGCTACTGCAATGCGCAACGGCACTTTGCAAGGCGCGTACCTCATTATGGCAGCGCGCGCATTGGGTCTCGATTGCGGACCCATGTCAGGCTTCGACCACGCCAGCGTAGATCAAGGCTTTTTCGCGGGCACCCGGATCCAGTCCAACTTCATTTGCTCGATCGGTTACGGAAAGAAGGAAGCGCTGTTTCCGCGCAATCCGCGCTTAGCCTTTGAGGAAACCAGTCAATTTGCCTGAGCGACAAAGCCTCGCCCCCCGCTTCAGGTGAGCATTATTGGCTCTTCTTTTCGTCTTGTTCGGTCCGTAGCCGACTATCGCTACGTCTGTCGCCAACGCTCAGGGGGNNTGGTTGGCGTCAATCGTGCTCATCTATTCGTTCCAGTAAGGAGTTCTCCAAAGCGCCAGAGCACCCCGACTATCCCGCGTGACTCGTGGTGAACTCACACGCACCTTGTCTCCTCCCTTTTAGCCATAACGCGTTCCGCTATGGGTCGAGGAAATCTTGGGTGACGCTCGGACCCCATTGCGAGAGACTTTTCTCCGGGCTGAATTCCTTGCGTCCGACCTGATAGTGGTCATTCACCAAGTCGCCATCGGTCCAGTGTTCGATCTTATTGCCGAACGGGTCGCGCCAGTAATCAAAGATCTGACTGCCTTCGACATGGCGGCCGATTCCCCAACTGTGCGTCCATCGATTTCGCGACACCAGAAAGGCATTGCCGCTCATGACATCGTCCAGATCGGTGACCTCGAAAGCGCAGTGCTCGAAGCCCGTGCGGCCGTTGCCGATCAGCGCCACGGTGTGATGATCGACGAATTCATCATCCAGCCCGCAATGCAGAAAGGTGGCCATCACGTTGGTGGAAGGACCTACGTAGTATTCATCGGAAACGCGCATGCCGAGAACGTCCGTATAGAAGGACTTCATTGCCGCGAAGCGGCCGGTAAACAAGGCGACGTGGCCCAATCGCTGCACGAACGAAGGCGCGCTCTTCACGCGCACCGTCCCGTTGTAGCGGACGCGCGCATTCTTGGGGTTGAAGGCGAACGCCGCGCGCGATTCGAGCGGGCCAGGGTACTCCAAGCCATGGACGATCTCGATCCGAGTCCCGTCGGGGTCCGTTACCGTGACGACGTCGCCGCCACCGGGCTCGGTGCGCCGCTCGACCGGCGCACCGAGTTCCAGGGCTATCTTTTCCAAATCTGCCCGTGATCGGGCCTTGAGCCCAAAGCCGATTTGGCCGGCCGGACCCCGTTCGGTGATGTGCGCCACGGGCATTCGTCCATATGCCCGCATGAACAACTTGTCTTCCGTGCTCGCCACCGGTTGAAGGCCGAAATCGGCCAGAAATTCCGCCATCAACTTCAAGTCAGGGGCCCTATAGCGCACCCAAGTGATGTCTTCGACTTTGATCATTTGGACTACTCCACCGTGCGCATGGTATTGGCCCAAACCCCCAAACCNNGGGCCGGAGAATTCCACCATTTCCGCGCGCACATACTCGAGGATCTTCAAGTCATCGAGTGCGTTGACGATGTGAAACGAGGTCGGCAGCTGCTCGAAGGTGGCCCGATGCCATTTGACAGTGCCTTTTCCTTTCCATTTCTTAAAAGCGAAATCTCCAAGTTTGATGGGCGAAGGATCCGCGGTGGAGCCCGGCGGGGGATAGGAGGATGTCACACAGGCCGTGCCCCCCTCGCTACCGCCGATGCTGGTGCGCGGCATGTACTTGTAGAACATCGCAGGGCCGCCGCTTCCCGGCAACGATTTGTCTCCCTCCACGGGCGATAGATCGTGTACCTCGACGTCCAGAAACTTGTGTTCAAACCACTTCGCCGACCCCGCGGCCCTGCCTGCCTCTCGAGAGAAGTCTAAAGGGGAGATTTCCGCGAATAGCTTCGGGAAACCCAGCTCCTCACGACCAGTCAAAATCGCATCCGGTCGACCTTCCCACATGACGGGACAGAAATTGCCTTCGATCACCTGAGTCTTCCCGGTGTAAATCGCAGGAACGTCCACGATGAGGATGCCGTAGCCTCTGCCAGCCAGCCAGTACAGATTGCGGAAATCAGAAAAACACACCGATACCTCTGGCTCGCCCCGGAGTTCGAATCCGGGAGGCAGGAGCGCCTCTAACGCTGCACGGTCGGTGCGGTACGTCACGGCGAACCAGGTACAATTCATCGTCCCCGTTTCCTCCAACGTCCATGGCGTGCCGTCGGCCTTTTGGCGTGGACCTGGCGCGGGCCCGAAGACGGTTGGCATGCGGTAGCGCACGCCGGGTTTCATTGTTGCGGACATAATCACTCCACTATTTGGGTCATCGACGGACTTCTCAGAATCAATAGTATAATAATCGATTCTATATGTAACTATCGTTAACCGTCGTATTGCCTCCCGTCATGCTGTTCCACCAATCGGCGCGCGCGGTAGGCTCAATCGTGGGGATCGTGGCTCGGCGATGTGGCGCTCCGCCTACCGCCCATCTCGCGGACATCGCGTCGCGTAAGACGGCCGATCGGCCTCCAGAGAACTGCGCGCTGCGGTGAACCCAGGGCGCAGCCCGCGCTTCGAGACGCTCTGACGCCCGTTTTGGTCCGGGCGACGCTCGACATGATTAACCGAGGCGGCCCTTTTGGGCTGCTTGCGTTTTTCCACTTCACCCAAGACGTCGCCGGTTGCCGGGTTTGCGAACGACAAAAGAAGACCCCGTCGGGTTCAGGGGCCGGAAAACCGCCAGCTGTAACAACGGGAAGCGTCCAGCAAGTCGGACATGCGGGGCGGCGCAACGCTACTCCTTCTTGAAGAAATGTCTCTGAAGGCAGGCGCGAAGCATGAGAGGCACCGCATTCACGCGTCGCCGAGGGCAATGGAGCCGAGGTAAACGCTGGCACGCGCAATCGTCACCGAGCGTTGAGCGACACCATGAACTCCGTGATGCAAAAAAACGTCGTATGGACCGCTGTCGCCAGGCAGATTATCAAATTTGAAATCGCCGAATGCGTCGGTCGTCGAGCGAGCGATGACGGCATCACCACGCTGCAACTCGACCGTGGCTCCTTCGATGCACTCATCGATGCCGCCGATCACGGCTGTAGCGCTACCGCCTATGAAACAATGGTCATATCGATCCATCCCCCGATAGTAGACCCGCGGTTTGGTCGCCAACTCGGGATTACGCGTGCGCAAATTCTCCTTCGCGGCGCGTTCGGCCATGGCTGCATCGGTCACCTTCGTGACCTCAAACACCTTCGTCGGACAGACGCTCTCGCAGCGTGGTGCGGCCCAACCGCTATCGAGCAAATGCGCATCGAAAAACCAATTTTGGGGCAACTCTTCGGTCTCGTTCCACACGATAGCGCCGTACGGACAGGCCGCGACGAGATCTCGTCGTCCCTTTGCCCTCACTGGATCGATGATGACTATCCCATCGTCGCGCTTTGAAATCGCGCCGGAAGAATCTCCCTTCATGCAGGGCGGTTCGTCACAGTGATTGCACATCACGGGTAAGTAAGCCGTATCCACCATCGGCATGGAACCACGGACTTTCCTCAGGATCTGAATAACAGCTGCTCCGTGGGCGGCGTGCGGTGCCGTATAGCCCGGAAATGCGTTTCCGACCAGCTCATCTTTCGTCGCCATGACGCAGTTGTTGCAATTCTGGCACAAAGGAACATCCACAATGAGATTCCACTTGTCCATCTAGCGGGCCCTCGCGAGCGATAGCGGCCAGCGCTCAACCTGCACCAGACACGAGTTGGGTGACATGCTGCTTGTGCCTTTGATTTGCGAGCGGGACGATGTCAGGGTATTCATACACCCGCCGATTTCGACGCGTTGGCCGTCGACTTCGATTGATTGATATTCAGCGCTCGATTCAAACGACTTTACCACGCCAGGCGCCATCATTGAGGACACATCTGCGGCGCAGATGACGCTACCCCGATCGTTAAACACTCGAACGAGATCGCGGTCTGCTATGCCTCTTGAACGGGCGTCGAGATCGCTGATTCGCACGAGCCAATAATAGTGCCCGTCAACCAGTGCTCGATGATCCGTAATGTCGTTCGTATAACCGCCTTTGCCATCGACGTTGGTGTGGAAGCTATATCTTGAATGCGTCGCAACCATCTGCAACGGAAAGCGGTGCACCAGCGATTCGGTGTGCAGACCTTCCCAAGACGGGATGTAGCGGTTCAGTACCGGCCGTTCGGGATTGTTGGGGTCGTGGCGTTTCAGTGTCTCGGGCACGAATTCGATCAATCCACTCGGCGTTTGCAGGCCTTTCCCGAACTCCGCGGACCACTGCGAGGGCAGGGGCTGTGCCTCCGGGATGTCCTTCATGCGATCCTCCGCGAACCAGCGAAAGTTCACGGGAGCACGTAGGGACTCTTTTTCGGCAGGCACTACGAAATAGCCCTTTTTCAGAAATTCCTTCCAAGAAATTCCCTTTGACACATCGGATGAGTCGAAGACCCGTTTGCACCAGTCAAGTTCACTGCATCCTTCGGTGAAAATCGCGCCTAGGCCCAAGCGGCTGAGGATCTCGGTGAAAATGCGGTAATCCGATTTCGACTCCCCGAGCGGCTCAATGCACTTATGTTGCATCACTACCACTCGATGATTAACGCCGTTAAAGCCGTGCTGCAGATAGCCGCCGCCGGAGGCCCACTCGCCGATGTCGTGACGCTCAAAAGCCGTACATGCCGGCAGAATGACATCGGCGAACTGCGCCTCTCCCTCCATCCAGATGGATTGATTGACGACGCACTCGATGCTTTCGTGTCGATAGGCATCCACCATGCGATTCGATTCAGTGACGGTGCTGAAAAACGACCCGCCGTATTTGTAGATCATATGCATGCGAGGATAACCGGGCATCGGGTAGTGAAACGGAGTGAATTGAATCTCCGTGGCGATGCCATCCCATAGGTAACCGGTCGCTTCGCCGGTGATGATGGCCTCCGGAAATTGCTGTCGGGGGACGAGCTGGCGAACAGGATTGACGGTGAGCACATGAGGCATCCGCTGATAGTTGTTGACCGCGTTGCCGTTCCATTGAAGCTCGCCCGAGATGCCGCCATCCGCATAGCCGGGGAAATAGAATTCCATGTCCACCGGCGTGCCCATTTGCAGGTTGCCGAGATTCACGCCGGGTTTTCCCAGGCCCTGCATGGCCATCATCATGACCATGCATCGAGCCCACTGAGCGCCGCATGCGCCGCGCCCAGCGCCCCCGAAGCCGCTGCCGGCGGCACCCACCGCCAGATATGTTTTCTTCCTGCCCCAGAGCCTGGCCAAGGCGCGCACTTCCCTTGCCGGAACCGCCGTCTCGGATACTTGCCATTCCGGAGACTTCGGTATGCCGTCGTGGGCGCCAAGCAGATAGTCGCGCCATTCGTCAAAGCCAGAGGTCCGCTTCGCCACGTAGTCGGCGTCATACAGATTCTCGACCACCCACACATACATGATTGCAATGGCGAGCGCCGCATCCGTCTGTGGCCGAATAGGAATCCAGCGNNCCACCCAGCAATTGTGCCGTCGGATTGTAATGCGGATCGATATGCACAAATTGAATACCGAGTTCTTTGGCCCACAGTCGTCTTTGCGTTCCCTCGAACCCCATATAGGCGCCGTTTGTGCTTTCGGGATCGCTCGACCAGAACACCATCAATTCTGCTTCTTGCAAGCAGTCTTCGACGGTGCCATAGTTTCCTGCGATTCCCACCCGTTGGGCGTGACCCCAATGATGCATGGCGCCCCAATACCAGCCTTCCCAGCTATCCGG
>PLAH01000058.1 GCA_003134045.1 Gammaproteobacteria bacterium | reverse complement strand
TGCGGCGTGAAGCCGCATTTGCTGGCCGTGTTGACCACCAGCACGACCTTGCCGTCGTAGCGGGACAAGGAGACCTGCTCGCCGCGCAGCGTGCGGGCATCGAATTGGCGAAACTCGTCCATGGCAAAGCCCCCGTAGCGCGTGCGACTGAATCCGGCGACCATGGTATCGCGCCGGTGCGCGGCCTGTCCCTACCCCCAACATCAGGTCGCGCTCGATGCGGTGGACGCGCCGGTGTCGATCTGCAATTCCACGGTCTGCGGAGAAGGCCAGACCATCGGCCACAGCGAATCCGATAGTGCGATCCGGATGCGGTTACCCTTCTTGAATTTTTGCGCGGTGATATAACACGCCACATCGACATCGTAATGACAGTCGACGTCGAGCGGCGTCGGATGGGTATGACTATCGCGATGCGTCAGATTCGGCATCCCATAACTCACTTTGTCCGTCACGTGGTTAATCATTGGCGGATCCTATGTGATGCTTTGCGTCATTGCGAGATATCGACGGATGCCTCCCAGTCTTCGGCCCTATGAGGCACGCAGAAACAAGCGTATCTTGGCCTACGCACGACATCGATGTCGAACGTCGCCACGTCGGCGGATGCCTGCGCGATGGTCAGCGATTCGCTGGTGGTGCGCAGCGCGATCTCCATGCGGCGGCGATCGTCGATGTCGATCTGCAGCGCTTCTTGCGTCACATGCAACCGGCGCCGCACGCGCGCAAGGCGAATGCCGCCGATCGCCAGCGCGAGGAAGACAATCAGCCATACCGTAGCGCTAAGAAGCAGAGAGGATCCCACCATACGCCCCTGGTATCATTCCAATCGCCTTTGGATATATCGACTGAGCGGGCACGGACTTGAGAATACTCACCCCTGCGCTTTCAGCGCCTTCACCTGGCGGCCCGATTCGCCGCGCGAGTTCAGCGCCGCATGAATCGCCGCGGCAATTTCCTGCTGACTGCAAGGCTTCGAGAGTTTCAGCAGCCCCAGGATTGCCGGGTCCTTGGGCAGTTCGGCGTAGCCGGTCGCCAGAATGACGGGCAAGCCCGGATACTGATCGCCGATGCGGGCCGCCAGCTGCAATCCGGTCATTGCCGGCATGGCGTGATCGGTGATCACCACATCGACCTCGACACCGGATGCCAGCAGCGCGAGCGCCTCGACGCCCGACGACGCCTCGACCGTGGTGTGGCCCAAGTCCTCGATCAGCGCTGCCGCGCCCGTCATGACCAGCGCGTCGTCATCCACCACGAGTACCCGGCAGGGTCTGGTGGCAGGGAACGTCGAAGGCGGCTGCGAAGTGCGCCCCAGCGGCAGCGCGATGGTCTTGGCTTTTGGCAGCCACAGCTCCACCGTCGTTCCCGCCTCCCGTTTGCTCCGAATACGCAACAAACCGCCCGATTGGGCCGCGAGGCCATGCACCATGGACAACCCGAGCCCGGTCCCCTTGCCGAGGCCCTTGGTCGTGAAGAACGGCTCGGTCGCCTTGCCGAGCGTCGCCGGGTCCATGCCCACCCCCGTATCCGCGATCGTGATTCGCACGTAATCGCCAGGCGGCAGCGCCGGCTCCGCCGCTTCATTGCTTCTCGTCTCCACCTGGGCCGAGATCGTGACACGGCCTCCCGCCGGCATGGCATCGCGCGCGTTCAAGGTCACGTTGAGCAGCGTCAATTCGAGCTGGTTCGCATCCACCAAGATCGGCGGCAAGGCCGTCGGCAGTTCGAACTTCAGCTCGATGCCATGCCCCAACGCGCGCTTCAGCAGTTCGACCATGCCGTTCATGAGCTGGCCGAAATCGACCGAGGACGGTTTGAGTTCTTGACGGCGTGAGAACGCCAGCAGCCGCTGGGTGAGGGCCGCGCCGCGCTGGGCGCCCTGCACGGCGTTCTGCAGCAGGCGCCGGTTCTGCTGATCTTCCGGCGGCAGGCGTTTCTCGAGCAACGTGAGGCTGCCGAGCACCGCCATCAGAAGGTTGTTGAAATCGTGGGCGACGCCGCCGGTCAACTGGCCGATGGTGTCCATTTTTTGCGCCTCGAACAGCTGCGCGAGCGCGCTCTCCCGCTCGCGCGTGCGCTCCTCGATGCGCTGTTCGAGATCGTCGTTGAACTGCCGCAGCTCGGCGGTCCGCTCGGTCACCCGCTGCTCCAATTCGGTGTTGAAGCGTTCCAGCTGACGGGTCTTGCGGTACAGATCGACGAAGACCTTGACCTTGGCGCGCAGCAGTTCCGGTACCACGGGAACCGGCACATAGTCGACGCCGCCCAGCTGGTAGCCCCGCAGCTGATCCGGATGCGTCATCAGCACGGCCGAGACGAAAATGATGGCCGTCGTCTGAAAACGCGGACGCTCGCGGATCATCTCGGCAAGCTCGAAACCGTCGAGGTCCGGCATGCACACGTCGATCAGGATCAACGCCACCTCCTGCTTGAGGAGCACCTCGAAGGCCTGGCGCGCGGAGGACGCTTTGATGAGATTCTCGCCGATCTCCGCCAGAATGGCCTCGTGGCTCAACAACTTCGCTTGGTTGTCGTCGACCAGCAGGATATTCACCTTGTCCGTTGTAGTCATGGCCCATCCTCTAACGATGCAGCCACATGCGCAGCGCCGAGAGCAATTGCTCGACATTCACCGGCTTCGCCAGATAATCCGATGCGCCCGCCTCCAGGCACTTTTCGCGGTCGCCCTTCATGGCCTTGGCCGTGAGCGCCAGGATGGGCAGGCGCCGGAAGCCCGGTTTTCCGCGGATGACTTGAATGGTCTCGTAGCCGTCCATGCCCGGCA
>PLAH01000088.1 GCA_003134045.1 Gammaproteobacteria bacterium | reverse complement strand
GTCACGACGTTGTAGCCGTTGTTCTCCATCACGAAGATCACCGGCAGCTTCCACAGGGAAGCAATGTTGAGCGTCTCGTGGAATGCCCCCTGCTTCGAGGCGCCGTCGCCGAAGAAGCAGTACACCACGTCGCCTTTCTTGCGAATCTGCGCCGCCCAGGCGGCGCCCGCCGCGTGGGGAATGCCGGCGCCCACGATGCCCGAAGTACCGAGGAACCCGTGCTTCACGTCGGTGAGATGCATCGAACCGCCGAGACCCTTGCACAGGCCGTCCGCCCGACCGTAAATCTCCGCCATCATGGCCTTCGGGTCGCTGCCGAGAGCCAGTGGATATCCGTGGCAGCGATAAGTGGCAAGCGCCGCATCACCGGCTCGGAAGTGGCTGAGTGAGCCGACGATCGACGCCTCGGTGCCGTCGGCGAGGTGCGTGTGTCCCCGGATCACGCCGGGATGCTCGGTGAAGGTACGCTTCACGCGTTCTTCGAACTCGCGGATGCGCAGCATCTGAGTGTAAATCCAGACCTGTCGTTCGGCGTTAGGTGCCTGCACGCTCATTGAATCCTCTTGAAATGGGGTGGCGATCGTCCATGCACTCGACTGTAACACTGGAAGATCCGATCCTGGCTGCCGTAAAAGTCTACTACCGCTTCACAGTCGGTTGAGCGGAATATTAGCGCTGCGGTGCTCACCCGCCTGCATCCGCGGGAGAGTACGCCGCGACGGTTGAAGGCCGTGATCCACCGGCGCGAGGGTTGACTCGCGGGTCGCCTTAGGCGGAGTGCATTGCCAGACCGAGAACTGTGCGCCCCGCTGCAAGGGAGAACTCTCCATTATGACTAATAGGGGCAGGGAACGCCCGCCCGGCGGCGGTGTCTTGTATCTGGGATCCCGACAGAGCAAGATTGGACCCAATGTCACCGGCTGCCTGACCAACTACAAAAAAAGCCGGGATTGGATTGCAGCATGGGAGGAGAGGCTGGATGGCGACACTCGAACAAAGCTGGTCGACGGAACACCTGCAGCAGGGCAAGGCGCTGTCTTATTGGCGGGATGTGATCTGCGAGAACCTTCTACAGATGCACATTCAAAGTTCGCACGAGAAGGAGTTTTTCGGACGCATCGAGAAGTACGCCTTCGGTCCGATCAAGGCGAATTTCATTTCAGTCAGCGAGCAAAAGGTCCGGCGCGAACGCTCGGTGGCTCGCAACGCGAAGGAGCATCTCTTCCACTTGATCCATGTGCGCAAGGGCGTGCAATTGATCGAGCAATACGGCCGCAATCTCGAGGTCGAGGAGGGCGACTGCCTGCTGATCGATTGCCTCGCCGGCTTCGAGTTCGACTTTCCCCAGGGTGTGGAGGCCTTGGTGCTCGAGATCCGGCGGGATTGGCTCGGGTGCTGGCTGCCCTCGCCCGAGGACGCGGCGGCGCGCCTGATCGACGGGCGTAGCGGTTGGGGGGGGACCTTGGCGTCGGCGCTGAGAAACATCACGCCCACGACGGTCAGCGCATCGGGGTTGCCCTCGACGGTGGTGGCGGAACAAATCGTCTCGCTGTTGGCACTCGCGGCCGCCAACGGCGATCCGCCATCGACCACGCACAAGCGGGCGTTGTTGCGGCGTGTGACGGAGACGATACACGAACGCTGCCACGAACCTGACCTCGACCCGGCGGCGGTCGCCGCCGCGCTCGGTCTGTCGCGTCGTTACGTCCATCTGCTGTTCGCCTCCGCCGGCACGACCTTCAGCCAGGAATTGTATGCCTGCCGCCTGCAGAGGGCGCAGCGGCTGCTGCGCGACAAGCGATTCGATGGGCTTGGAATTGCCGAAATCGCCTGGAATTGCGGGTTCAGCGAGCCCAGCCATTTCACCCGCAGATTTCACGAACGATTCGGTTCGACGCCGAGCGCTTACCGGCTGAACGCCACGAACTGACGCATCGCCAGTCCCAGGTGTTTCACGAACGGATTGAAATCGCGGTCGCTGTAGAGCAGCGTAAGGCCGGTCTCTATGCAGCACGTCGCGATCAGAGTATCGATGGTTTTTCTGATCGTGATGCCCTGCTTCCTCAGTGCTCGATAGTTTCCGGCCGCTCGAAGGGCAATGTCCCCGCCGTCGAGTGGGCGGCTCGCGTCCCTGGGAGCCGCCCGTCACTCAGTGGGCAGCGACTTTCTGAACGGCCGGCAAGCCCGCGCTGATCGCGGATACGTTGTCGACGCCGGCGATCTTGCAGATGGGGTGCGAGAAGTCGTTCCCCAGGCTGGGTACGGCGACCAGTCCCTGATAATTGATGTTGTCGTCGTTTTCGCGCTGACCCCTGCGGGCACGAAGTCGAGGTTCAACGAATGACGGGTGCGCCAGGAGATGTTGTGGTCGGCGCAGGACGTGTCGCCGCTCACGCCGATTCCGCCGATGAGCACGCCCTTGGAACTGTAGAGCGCGAGTCCGCCGCCGAATACGTTGACCCCGCCGATTCGATGGCCAATCATCGGATCGTCGGTCTGTCCGAAATTCGAGGCGGGACCCCGGTACGCGACGCCGGTGTCGACCGGGTTGCTGTGCTGCAGTCCGTAGAGGGTACCGCCGGGCTGCACGGCGGCATAGAGATCGGCGGTCGACAGAGCCAGGCCCGGCAGGCTGAACGAGTTGGCGGTATTGGCTTTCTGCGCTGAAATCACCCGGCTACCCGGCCATTGCGAGCCGCGATTCTGGCCGGTGAACGCCACGGCGCACACCACGCCATCGCGATCGACCACGGTACCCCACATGTCCAAGTTGAATCCGCCATTACTCTGCGCCCGCGCGGATTCCAGCGCGGTCTGAAGTTGATGGTGGTTGGGCAGGCCTGAGCATTCCTGCGACAGGGGTTTGTCGACGCCGTCATTGAAGGACTGATCTTTCCTCGGCCGACACGGCGGCCGAGGCCAAACTCAATGCAATCCCGATTGCCAAAATTGTTCCACTCGCACGCTTATTCATGGCATTTTCCCTCTGAATTCATTGGGGAAGTTGCGTCGGCAGCGAAGGATTTCCTCCCCGATTTGCAAACGGAAATCCTCGCCGATGACGGCTATCGTTTTTGCGAAGCGGCCGAACTATAGCAAGTTTGCGTGAAACCCCGATGACTCGATCCGCCTGAAGACTAGGGCGGGCAGGCGTCACGCCGGCGCGGTCGCCGGCTGCATGAACACGGCGGGAGCGCTCGGCGGACTGGTGTCCTCGTTCGTTTTTGGCTACCTGATCCAGCGCTTCCAGAGCTACGACGCGGTCTTGCTGTCGATGGCCGCCGCGCTGTCGGCGGGCGCCGTCCTGTGGCTGTTCATCGACGCCAGCAAGGTGCTCGTCACACCTGCGGCGCTCTGCGAGTCCGTTGACGGAAAATAACATTCGTTGCGCTGGGAGCCACGAATCGGCCGACCGATGTCAGTGAAACAGGCGAGCGAACGCACCGTTGATGGCGATACCGCCCAGCAGCAACCACCCGAACAACACGGCTGCCAATGCGAGGGGCTTGATTCCCGCTCTGCGCAGCGCGGACCAGCGCGTGCTCAAGCCCAGCGCGCCCATCGCCATGGCGAGGAGGAAGGTGTCCATGCCCACCGCGGCGTTCACCGCGGGGGGCGGCAGTCTCGCCAGGGAATTGAGGCCCGCGACCGCGACGAATCCCAACGCAAACCACGGCACGACCACGCCGCTGCCCGTGCGCGGTGCGCCGGGCAATGCGCGGGCGCGATCGGCGCGGGATAAGATGGCGGACAGAACGATGAGAAAGGGCGCAAGCATCATCACCCGCACCATTTTTGTGATGACGGCAGCGTCGGCCGCCACATCGCCAATGGCGCGTCCGGCGACGACCGCCTGCGCCACTTCGTGAATGGTGGATCCCGCGAAGATGCCGTACGCGGTGGGGGAGGCATCGACGAGGTGGTAGTGCTCGTTGAGGTGGTATAGCGCGGGATACATGAACATGGCCACGCTGCCGAAGACCACGACAGTCGAGACCGCGACCGTGACCTGATCGGCGCGTCCGCGCACCACCGGCTCGGCGGCCATGACGGCTGCGGCGCCGCAGATCGAGCTGCCGGCGCCGATCAGCAAGGCGGTGTTGCGGTCGAGCCCGAACACGCGCGTGCCCGCCCACCAGGAGAGGACAAACGTGCTCGACAAGACCGCGGCATCGATCGCCACGCCGGCGATGCCGACGGCTGCGATGTCTTGAAAGGTCAGGCGCAGGCCGTAAAGTACGATCCCGAGCCGCAGCAAGGTTTGCTTGGAAAAGGCGACGCCGCGGTCGGCTGTTGCAGCCACGCTGCCGTACAGCGTATTGCCCAGCAGCATGCCCAACAGGATCGCCAGCGTGAGTGCGCCGATACCGTTGGCCCGCAGCCAGCCGACGCGCGCCAACGCCGTGGCGAGCGCCGCGAGAAGAAATGCCAGGCCCAGACCTGGCAGGAGCCGCAGGCCCGTTGGGTGCCTCGCGGACGACCTCGCCGGCGCCGTCGTCATGGTTTTCATGGCCGCAGCGGCCGCGGCCAACGAGGCTCGCGGGGCCGAGGGAAGCTTCGATTCGAATGGGGTGTTCATGGGGCCCCACTATAGGAACCCGTGATCGAGCGGTAAAACAGATTGTTCAGCTATAATTAAGTGATTTAATCGATTAATCTGACGGGGGGGCCATGCACATCACGTTACGGCAGCTGCAGATCTTTCAGGCGATCGCCCGGCGGGGTACCACCAGCGCGGCCGCTGCGAGCATGCCGCTCTCCCAATCGGCGACCAGCGCCGCGCTCCATGAGCTAGAACGATCGTTGGGCGCCCCGCTGTTCGACCGGGTGGGCAAGCGGCTGCTGCTCAACGACACGGGGCGCGCGCTGTTGCCGGCGGCGCTGGCGGTTTTGGACGGCGCACAGGGCATCGAGTCCATGATCGATTCCGGCGATCTCGGTGCGTTCACGGACTTGAAGGTGTTCGCGAGTACCACCATCGGCAACTATGTCCTGCCTCGCGTGTTCGCTCGCTATCGCGAGCTGCACCCGCATGCCAGACTCACCCTGCAAATCGGCAATACGCTCGACGTCATCGGGGCAGTGCAGGAATTTGCAACCGACTTAGGATTCATCGAAGGGCGTTGCCACGCCTCCGACATCACCGTGGTTCCCTGGCTTCACGATGAACTGGTGATCGTGGCCGCGCCGGCGCACGCGTTGGCGCTGGCCGCACGCAAGCGCCGGCTCACGCCGGCACAGTTGATGCAATCGGAGTGGCTGCTGCGTGAACCGGGCTCCGGCACGCGAGAAGCGGTGGAACAGGCCTTGTCGCCGCATCTCGCCAACATTCGATCGACGTCGACGCTCGGCAGCTCGGAAGCAATCAAGAACGCGGCGGCCGAGGGTCTCGGGATCAGTTGTCTATCGCTCGCCGTGGTGCAGGATCTGGTCAACGCCGGTCGGTTGGCGGTGCTCGGCACCCGTCTGCCGCGCCTGACGCGACGCTTCGGGCTGATTCATCATCGAGACAAGGTGTTGTCGCGGTCGCTGCGCGCCTTTGTGGCTCATTGCAGAACCTTCGGCGATGAGTCCGCGTGACCGGCAGAACGCGCGGCGCCGGGCCGCGCTCGGGCGGGGGCCGCCGGCCGCGCCGCTATTGCTGGGCGCGGCGTCCTCGTTGCGCGCCGCGGGGCCCCATGGAACCGCGCACGGCATGCCACCAGCCCTGGCCGACGGCGAAGATCTTTCGTCCCTTGTCTTGCTCGAACAATGCGATGCGCTTGGACAGTCGAAAGCAACGAACCAAGCTTTTCCATCGCCACGACCCGCCGCGGGCGGTCCCGTATTCGCGCAGCAACACGGTGTTGTTGCGCGCAATGTAGTAGCGGCGCTCCGCCGAGTGATTGGTGGTCCACCTCTTTTTCCAGAGCATTCGGTGACGGCTGGGCGCGCCCACCGTGTGCGACATGAGCGGCGCCAGCGTCTCGATGACGCGGTAGCCGGCGGCGCGCGCTCGGAGGCAGTACTCGGTGTCGACGTGGTCGATGAAGAACTCATCGCGGAACGGCCCGATCTTCGTATACGCCGCGAGAGAGAGCAGCGAGCCCGATGTGATGACGGACTCCACCTCCTGCCAGTTCTCGCCCTTGGCGCCGAGGGGCAGAGTCTCCGGCGGCCGGCCGTTCGTATCCCTGAACCGCGAGCCGATGACCGCCGGCCGCACGCCCTCGGGAAACCCCGCGAGCGTGGCCAGAAGTCGATCGACCATGTCGTCGTCGACCTGCGTGTCTTGATCCAGCAGCAGCGCCCATGAGTAGCCGTGCGCCAATGCGTGGCGAACGCCGTTGTTGAGTGCGCGGGCGATGCCCAGATTCTCACCGTTGGCGATGAGCGTGGCCGGACCGCTTGCCGACACTTCGTTCAGCATGGCCAGGGCCGCCGCCGCCGACCCATTGTCCACGATCACCGTGCCGCCGACCTGCGGCACGACGCGGCGCAGGCGGGCGGGAAAATCGCCGTCCGGATGATAGGTCACCAGCACGGCGCACACGTCGGCGCGAGTCGGCGGTGCGGCGGAGGTTGGGTGGAGCATCGCCATATGATAACCCCGTCGCGGACTCGGGCCGTCCGTCGGAATATATTCCGGAGGTTACCGCAAGCGAGGAATGCGATGTCCACATTGTCCGAGGAACAGGCCAAGGCCTACATGGTCAAGCTGTTGACCGCGATGACGCGGGCCGGTGGATCCGACCTGTTCATCTCCAACGACTTTCCGCCGAGCATGAAGACGAACGGTTCCATGCAGCCCATGACTTCGCAAAAGCTCACGTCCGAGGTCACCAGAGAGCTGGCGCATGCGCTCATGAACGAACGCCAGCGCGAGGAGTTCGCCAAGGAACTCGAGTGCAATTTCGCCATGTCCATACCGGGAGTGGCGCGTTTCCGGGTCAATGTTTTCGTGCAGCAGCAGCACACCGGCATGGTCATCAGGACGATCCCCGCCGAGATCCCGAGTTTCGAGAAGTTGGCGCTGCCGGACATCCTCAAGGACATCGTCATGACCAAGCGCGGCCTGGTGCTGGTCGTGGGCGCGACCGGATCGGGTAAATCGACTTCCCTGGCGGCCATGATCGATCACCGCAACTCCTCCTCACCGGGGCACATCATCACGGTCGAGGACCCGGTGGAATTCGTTCACCAGTCGCAGCAATCGCTCATCACCCACCGTGAGGTCGGCATCGACACGCATTCCTGGCATCACGCGCTCAAGAACACGCTGCGGCAGGCGCCGGATGTCATTTTGATCGGCGAAATCCGCGATGCCGAAACCATGGAGCACGCCATCGCGTTCGCGGAAACGGGACATCTGTGTCTCGGCACGCTGCACGCGAACAGCGCCAACCAGACGATCGATCGCATCATCAATTTCTTCTCCGAAGAGCGGCGCAATCAATTGCTGATGGATCTGTCCGGCAATCTGCGCGCCATCGTATCGCAGCGCCTCATTCGCACCAGCGATGGCAAGGGGCGCAGAGCCGCGATGGAAATCCTCATCAATACGCCCATCATCGCCGAGAAGATCCTCAAGGGCGATTTCCACGAGATCAAGGCCATCATGGGCAAATCGCGTGAATTGGGAATGCGCACGTTCGACTGGTCGTTGTTCGAACTGTACAACGCCGGCGAGATTTCCTACGACGAGGCCATTCGCAACGCGGACTCGGCCAACGAACTGCGGTTGAACATCAAGTTGAACGGCACCCGCCCGGCGCCCGCGGCGCCTCAAGCGGAGGCGATGACGGCATCTTGAGAGGGGAGGCGGGCGGCGCGGCTCGATGCCGCGCGGCGCGTCTATGCGCAGTGCGCGAGTTCCTCGTCCTTGGGCTGCTCGACGAACAAGATGTCGTCCCCCGCGATTTCCCGGCCCATCATCGTCACCTTCTTCCAATCCTCGGCTGACAGAAGGTCCGGCTCCCGCGAGAGCTTGCGCACGACCTCGAGGAATGCTCTCTGGTTGGTCGCGGCCGCGCTGTAATAGCTCTCCAGCAGCTTCATGCGCAGGTCCCGGCGATAGGGATCGCGGTCGATCGCCGACTTGAGCACGTCCACGATATTGGTGCGTCGCTCGGCCATCGGGGTTCGATCGTGCAGGTCGCTCGGCATTTGTACGTGCTGCGCGGTGGCGTCGAGATCGAGCAGGTTGTAGTCGAGTTCCGTCTGGTTGATGCCCGCGGTGTCGATCTTGTGCGTGCTGGCCAGTTTGTTCGTATCTTCCAGCGCCGCCATGCCCTCGAGCGTGCCGGCCTCGAGGACCATGGTGTTCAGTTCCGATTCGGCCATCGCCGTCTCGAGTTCCGAGGTGTCGACCATCACGGTGTCCAGGGTCTCGTCGCCCATCGATTCGAGGTAGGAGCGCTCGAGCAGCTCGGTATCGATCTCCAGACTCTGCGTGGTGTCGGGGTCGGCGACCGCCGGTGCCGGCGCCGGCCAGTGACTCTTGGGCGCGTCCGCGGGCTGTTTGGCGGCCGGGACGGCAGGGTTCAGCAACTCGACGAGGGGCGACGCCGCGGGCTCGACCCGGCTGGGCGCCGGCACATCCACCGCAGCGTCGGCCGCTGGGTCATCCCGAAAGGCGTCGGGGCCGTCCGCGTGAAACGCCTCGATCGT